>NZ_JBSXOQ010000019.1:0-29191 GCF_056859495.1 Sphingobium sp. L-44
CACCGTCTGCGACGGCAAGGGCCGGCCGCTGGTCATGCTGCTGAGCGAGGGCCAGATGAGCGACTACAAGGGCGCTGCCCTGATGCTCGACGCCTTGCCTCCCGCCAAAGCCTTGCTCGGCGATCGAGGCTATGACGCCGAGTGGTTCCGCAAAGCGCTTGCGGAGCGCAACATCACCGGCTGTATTCCCTCAAAGAAGAACCGGAAGGTGCCAATCCCGCACGACGCCGCCCTCTATCGTCAGCGGCACAAGATCGAAAACATGTTCGGCAAGCTCAAGGACTGCCGGCGCATCCACACCCGATACGACCGTTGCGCCCACACCTTCATGTCCGCCATCTGTATCGCCGCCGCCGTCATCTTCTGGCTCAATCAATGAGTCCTGAGCCTAGGTGTGGCTGAGAACGGCATGAACGTTATTGTCGAGCAATGCGGTGAGGCCGATCTTGGCGACTTGGCGGCACTGTGCGCGGATCGGCCTGATGCCCTAAATCCGTGCATCGCGAGGCTATTATCCCTTGCAGGATGCGCGCGTTCGCAGGCTTGATCGTCAGGAGCGGGAAGTGCGGCCATTGTCTGCCAGCGGATCCCGGCGTCCCGCTATTTCGCTCCGCTTGCAGTCCTCGTAAACTCGAAAAGAGTACGTGATGCTTTGCATTGGGCCAGCGGTCTCGGGCGTCCGGAGTGAGAAAGCAAGCCGACTGCTACTCGCCACCGCTTGAAGATGGATCAGCGCGCAGCGCGGGCCTATGCGCTCATGATCTGCCCCGCAGCGCCGGGGGCAGGGCAGCAGTGGGTAGAGCGCTGCCTTCGCTCTGCAAGCGCCAGGAGATTGGTGTCGGGGGGGCGGTGGCGCACGCGCCAGGGCCAGAACCGACGCCGGGCTAGCGCTTCCATCATCGCGGTGATGCCGACAGGCTGTTGAACCTGGGCTGCCGCTGTGGCCTGGCTGCAGGGGCGCGCTATGGCCTCGTCCTGCGTGTTGGCGGCTAGAAGCCTGGCTTCGAGAAGCAGTTGCATCTGCGATGAGGGCAGGGTGGCCCGTCCGCCGATCCTACTACAGGCTCACGCGGACGCGAACGAGGTACAGGGGGGGGGGCGGCAGGAAGCGACCGCATTTCGGTGTTCAGCGCTGCTGAAGGACAAGAGGGTCGTCTTCGCCACGTTTGGAGCTGAGTGACTATCGGTAATAGCTGACCGGCGCCTCGCCTACTGCGGAAATGCTAATTGATTGGACCGGGTGTCGTTACGCGCGACGGCAGTTGTAACTGCCAAGTTCGCACTCACGCTAGCAATGGTACGAGTCATGTCGAGCAGACGGTCGAACGGCAGTACAAAGCCTACCACCAGCGCGGTCTGTTCCGGTGAAATGCCAACTGCCGATAGCACAGCTGCGAGCATGAACAAAGATGCAGATGGAATTGGCGCGGTACCAAAAGCTGCTAACGCGCCGGTTAACAGCATAATTCCCAGCATCGTAGAATCCGGATGTACGCCCAGCGCCTGCAGGGCAAAGATGCTGAGCAGGCCGACATACATGGCGGTGCCGTCCTTGCCAATGCTGGCGCCAATGGGCAACACGGTCGATGCGATGGCGGGATCTAGCTGCAATTCTTCCTGTGCTACCCGTAGCGCGACAGGCAATGTCGCTGCGGAAGAGGCAGTAGAGAAGGCGACCAGCAACGGATCAACGGCCGCGTGGAAGAAGCGGCGGATCGATAGGCGTGCGACCAGCCTGATGAGCGGCAGATGGACCAGCAATATTTGGACTATCACACCCAGCAGCACGCACAGCGCCAGCCAGCCGATATTGGCGAAGACGGCGATGCCATTGTCCGCCACGGCCTTGGCAATCAGGGCTAGGACGCCGAAGGGCGTGATTTCCATCACGAGGCGGACAAGGTGAAACAGCACCCGGCTGGCCGATTGCAGCATATTGGCCATGGGCCGTGCTTCGTCTCCGGCCAGAATGACGCCGCAGCCAAACAGCATGGCGAAGAAGATGATTGCCAGCATATCCCCTTCGGCCAATGACTGGACGATGTTGACGGGCACGATGCCGATCAACTGATCATGCAGCGATTTCGCCTCCTCCAATGCATGGGGCACAGCCTTGCCCAGTGCTGCGCCGGTGCCGGGCCCGATCAACAATCCCAGCGCCATGCCGATCGAGACGGCGCAGGCAGTGGTGAAGGCGAAAAGAAGGACCGTACGCCCACCTACTGATCCCAGCCGGCGCGGATCGGCGAGAGCCGTTACGCCTGATGCGATCGACACGAAGACAATGGGGACGACCAGCATGCGGATCAGCCGGACGAAGAGTTCGCCGACAAAGCCAATCCAGGGAATAGCGGCTGGCCAGAATAGCCCCGTCAACACGCCTGCGAGCAACCCGCCCAACACGCGCAGCCAGAGGGGAATGGCGAACCAGCGGCGGGTCATTGTTGACATGCTGTAGTTACAGTCCGCCCCAGAAGCCCGGTTGCGCGGGCAACAGATGTCCGCGAACCCCTGTCACGCCGCCTTCCCGGTCGACCGACAGCCAGAGCGGTCCGTCCAGATCGACAAAGTCGCTGTCCGCCGCAATGGCCCAGGCGGGCGCGACAGAGAGGGACGAACAGATCATGCAGCCGGTCATGACGCCAAGGCCGCGCGCGCGCGCGGCCTGAGCCAGGTCGAGCGCGGCGGTCAGGCCACCGGTCTTGTCCAGCTTGATATTCACCACGCCATAGCCGTCGGGCAGGCTATCGAGATCAGCGGCGACATGGATGGATTCGTCGGCGGCGATCAGGATCGCAGAGCTAAAGCCGTTGAGATCGCCATCCTCATGCGCGGGCAGCGGCTGTTCCAGAAGGTCAACCCTCAGGTCGATCATCAGCGCCTGAAGATCGCTGACCTCCGCCATCGTCCAGCTTTCATTAGGATCGACGATCATGCGGGGGGAGGGCGCGGCGGCGCGGACGGCGCGGAGCTGGGCGGCGGGATCGGTCCGGTCGACCTTCACCTTGATCAGGGGCACGTCGGCAAGCGCGGCAGCGGCCAGTCCCATGGCGTCGGGCGTGTCGAGGCCGACGGTCATGGCCGTGGCTATAGGTGTCAGCGGCCGGGCAAGACCCATGGCCGTGGCGATGTCGCTGCCGCTCAAGCGCAATTCCAGATCCCACAGGGCGCAATCAACCGCGTTGCGCGCTGCGCCTGCGGGCAGCATATCGATAAGGACGCTGCGATCGATGCCGCTTTCCAACGCTTCCCGGATTGCCTCGATCTCGATAATGCTGCTTTCCACGCTTTCGCCATAGCGGGGATAGGGAACGCATTCGCCCCGGCCGATGACGCCGCCTTCCGACAGGGTGACGGTGACGACATCAGCGGCGGTCTTGACCCCGCGCGAAATGCGGAAAGGGGTGGCGAGAGGAAAGCTTTCCCCCAGAGCGGTCAGCGTGCGGGCCATGGGGATCAGGCGGTCTTCGTTGCGGGCGCGATCGTCGCCGTGTGCGTTTCCAGCAGCCGGTCGAGGATCGCCTCCACGCCCATGCGATAGGGATCGGAACAGGGCAAGCCGAACTCGTCGCCGATACGGGCGCAGAGCGCTAGCGCCTCTGCCTCTTCCAAGGCGGAGGTGTTGAGCGCGATGCCGACGACGCGGACATTGGGGTTGGTGAGGCGGGCGGTGCGCAGATTGGCTTCCAAACAGTCGGAAAGGCCCGGCGGCTTGTAATGGGGCAGGCCGCGCATGCTCTGGCGCATAGGATCATGGCACAGCACCAGTGCGTCGGGTTGAGCACCATGCAGCAGGCCTGTCGACACGCCGGCGAAAGAGGGGTGGAAGAGCGAACCCTGACCCTCGATCAAATCCCAGCCGCCATCATTGCGATCGGGCGAAATCTGTTCGATCGCGCCGGAGATGAAATCGGCCACCACGGCGTCCAGCGGCACGCCGTCGCCTGCGATCAGGATGCCGGTCTGGCCGGTGGCGCGGAAATCAGCGGGCACGCCGCGTGCGGACAGGGCGCGGGCCAGGCAAAGCGTGGTATACATCTTGCCCACCGAACAGTCGGTGCCGACGGTCAGCAGGCGATTGCCGGCGCGCTTCTTGCCGTTGCCGACCGGAATGTCGGCGCGGGGATCGCGCACGTCATGCAAGGTGCGGCCGAGGCGTTTAGCGGTTTCCACCAGTTGCGGTTCGTCCTTCAACCGCTGATGCAGGCCCGATGCAATGTCGAGCCCGGCCTCCATCGCCGCAAGCGCGTCACGTACCAAATCTTCGCCCAGCTTGCCGCCGGCATTGGCGATGCCCAACACCAAAGTCCGTGCGCCTCCGGCATAAGCGGTGGCGAAATCCATGCGGGGCAAGCCCAGCGTCAGACTGCAATCGTCATGGCGGAATTCTCCTACACAGATATCAGGCCGGAACACCGCCAGCCCGCGCGAAGTCTTGATGCCAATATCGTCATTGCTGTGGCCGAGATAGAGAAGATAGGGCGTGGCGATCATGGATGTGTCGAACCTATGCTGATGGGAGGACGTGCTTTATCTTCACGTTCCCACCCAACCCAATATCAATGGCCATGAAGGTCATAGCCTGAGGCTATAGGTTATCGATAACGGTCGAGAGCAGATTCAAAAACTCCGATGCTGTTTTCGATGGTGGCCGGTTCTGTAGATATATGGCATTTATGTCGAAGGTTATGGCTGGTTGGAGTGGCCGGCTTGAAAGACCCGGTGCAGCAGCGGCATGTGCCGTAAAATTGTCCACGATGGCCATGCCGACCCCCGCGCGTACTAAGGCGGCTGCGATATAGTAAGTGCGTGCCGAAACCACCTCTTCAAGCTCAACATCGAGACGGCTCAACTCGTTGGACAGCATCACACCAATTGGCCCGCTCTTTATCGGACTGATAAATTTTCTGTTCCGCAAATCTTCCAAATGTAACCGCGCCGGAGCAGCTGGCAGGTCATCTTCGCGATACAGTATGACCAACTCGCCTTCGCCGATTACCTGATGAGCCACGGGAGCGGATATCGGAATTTCGAAACTGATAGCAATATCAGTTTCCCGCTCATAGAGTTTTCGTACCATCTCGTCATGATGGAGCGTTTGCAGATCGAACATGATGTCTTCGTGGCTTCGCAGGAAGCGCGAGACCGCCTCGGGTATTGCGCCTAACCCAAGAGAAGGAAGAGCGGAAAACCGTAACATGGCGCCGCGGCCGTTGCGCATATTCTGAGCAGCTTGCTTCAGTGAACGCACTCGGTCTTGAATGTCGGAGACTTCCGCGAACAGGGTGCGGGCATCCTGCGTTGGTATCAAGCCATTATTCGTTCGTTCGAACAATGGCAAACCAATCAATCTCTCAGTATGACGAAGTACCTTGGTGACGGCAGGCTGCGAAACATTGAGCGCGCGCGCGGCGGCGCTGACCGTGCCGTGCAAATAAACGGCGTGGAAAATTTCAATCTGGCGCAAGTTCACAGGCGTGGTCCCTTCAGGTGCGGCCCTGTTCGTCTGGATCAACGACGGCTGGGTACGTAACCGCTATGACATTCGGTTATAGGTGGTGCAACAGGCCGGACTGGACGGCCATCACTTATCGAGGCCATGTTGCCGATAAGGCTCAGCTTCCAAGGACTTCCTACCCATGCCTTCTTTCACCGCCGCGCGTCGCCTCCAGGCCCTATTGATGGCGGGGGGGCTGTCAGCCATCGCCGCTTTCAGCCATGCGGCACCGGGCGAGCAGGCGGACATAGTGATCCGCGGCGGCACCATCTATGATGGTGGTGTAGGCATGCCCTTTGTGGGCGATGTCGCGATGAGGGGGGATCGGATCATCTATGTCGGTCGCGCGGCGCGCATGAAAGCGAGCAAGGTCATTGATGCAAAAGGTTTAATCGTCGCTCCTGGTTTTATCGACGCCCATACCCATGCCGATAGTTTCATCCGCTCGCCGGACGCAGGTACGCGGGTCAATGCCGCTTGGCTGGATCAGGGCGTAAGCACAGTGATGATCGGCGTTGACGGGTTCGGTACACCCAATGTGGGTGCGGATGCCGCCAAGCTGCAGGCGTCGGGTATTGGGACGAATATCGTGCCTTTTATTGGCTTCGGGCGAGTGCGGCAGCAGGTGCTGGGCGATGATGCCCGCGCGCCTGATGCGCAGGAACTGGCGCAGATGAAGGCGCTGGTCGCCAATGGCATGTGCGAAGGCGCAACTGGCTTTTCGGCCGGGCTTTTCTATCCGCCGCAAAGCTTTGCCAAGACCCAAGAAGTGGTCGCGGTGGCGAAGGAAGCTGCAGTCCGGGGAGGTCTGTACGATACCCATCAGCGCGACGAATCCAGCTATAATATCGGTCTGCTCGGTTCGGTGAAGGAAGCCATATCGATCGGCCGGCAGGCCGGCATGCCGGTGCATTTTGCGCATTTGAAGGCGCTGGGCGTCGATGTGCAGGGTCAGGCACCGGCGGTGATTGCGGAGATTGAGGCGGCCCGCAAGGCAGGACAGGATGTCACGGCGGATCAATATCCCTGGCTGGCGTCGGGATCGAGCCTGGACGCGTCGCTGTTGCCCGGCTGGGCCGTCGATGGCGGCGGCGAGGCGCTGGTGAAGCGGCTGGACGATCCGGCGATGCTGGCAAAGATCCGGGACGAGATGCGGAATAACATGCGCCGGCGCGGCGGGGCGAAAGCGCTGCTGCTGATCGCACAGGGCTTCCCCTGGACGGGCAAGACACTGGAACAGGTGGCGAGCGAATGGCAGGTCGATCCGCGCGACGCCGCGCTGCGCATCATCCGCCAGAGCATCGAGACGACCGATCCGGCTAAGAAGGGCAAGGGCACGGGGGTTGCTTCGTTCAACATGGCGCAGAGCGATGTCGACCTGATCATGCAGCAACCCTGGATCGTGACATCGTCGGACGGATCAGACGGTCATCCCCGCATGTTCGCGACCTTTCCGGAAAAATATGTGAATTATGTGCGCAAGCGGCCGGTCATCAGCCTGCAGACCTTCGTGCGGCAATCGACGGGGGCCACTGCCGACATCTACAAGATCGATCATCGCGGCTATCTTAAAGCCGGCTATTATGCCGATGTCGTGGTGATCGACCCTGCAAAATATGCGCCGCGGGCCGACTATGTGCATCCTCGCGAACTGAGCGTCGGGGTGGCCAAGCTGTTCGTTAACGGGACCCTTGCGGTCAGTGACAGCCAGACCACCGGCGCAAGGGCCGGGCGGGCGCTGTTGCGGGCCAGGCCGACGACGGGCTGCTCCTGACGGACGAAAGGGACCATCAGCCAATCTGCGCAGGTCGGTATGTCGTGCCGATAAGGGGCGTGTCTGTCCGATCCCAGGCGTCTATCATCCGGAGCAATATGGCCCGCGCGGTAGGCTGGGGACCTGCGCAAGAAAAAGGGTGGCGGATCGTTGATCCGCCACCCTGTTCCTCCTTAAGATGTTCTTTGTTTTTCCGCACTTTCCGAGTCCGCAGATGATGGCATCTGCTTCGAAAATGCTCAGTTGGTTTTGAACCGCACGCCGACGCGGAAGGCGCGGCCCAGCAAATCGCTGTAAGTCGAATTGGCCGACAGGCCGGTTTCCGGCAGCAGGATCGGATCCTTGTCGAACAGGTTGGTGATGTTGAAGAACAGCTGGCCATCATATCCGCCGACCTTGATCTTCGTCGTCAGGTTGAGGTCGGTGTAGAAGGTGCCGTCGACATGGTTGTTGTTGATCGTCGGATTAGCTGCCGTGCTGGTCGGGCAACCCGTGGTGCAGACGATATAGGTGTTGTTGTAGGTACCCGAACTCACGCCACGGCCGACCGCGGTGATCGAATAGGTCGGCGTGTCGAACGTGGCCGACATGCGGAAGATCCATTTCGGGGTGCTGGACTGGCCGCTATTCTGACCCACCGTATCGACAGGTACCGAAATGCCGTTGTCGACCAGATTTTCCAGATAGTTGGTAGCAGTACCGTTCAGGGTCAGGCTGCTGGCACTCCCATTGTTGAACAGGCGATCCATCGGCAGGTTATAGTTCACGGCATAGTCGATCCCGCGCACCTTGACCTGGGCGAAGTTGAACGGGCTGGCGGTCACATAATAGTCGCGCTCGCCCAGCGGATCGGCGACGATCGCGGCGCAGAAGCTCTGAATGCCTTCATTGCAGCGCTGGGCGATGTCGTCGGCATAGAATTGCGCGATCGCATCCTTCACCTTGGTACGGAACCAGTCGACCGAGATCGACAGGCCCGGTGCAAAGCGTGGTTGCAACACGCCGCCCAGCGTCAGCGTATCGGCCTTTTCGGGCTTGAGCGCCAGATTGCCGGTGGTCAGTTCGCGGAAGGTGGCACCGGCATATTGGCCATAGGCCGATGCGTTGGTGCCAAATGTGTTGGTACGCGATGTGCCCGACTGGAACAGTTCGTTAAGGTTGGGTGCGCGGATGTCGCGCGAACGAGTGCCGCGCAGCAGGATGTCGGGAATCGGCTGCCAGGTCAGGCCCGCCTTCCAGGTGGTGACAGTGCCCGATGTCGAATAGTCGGTCAGGCGTGCTGCTCCGTTGAATTCCGCGCCGAGGCCGAGCGGGACGACGGTTTCCAGATAGGCCTCCTTGACATTGTAGCTGCCGAAAGTGGGACGGAAATTGCCGACTGACCAGCCGCTCTGATATTCGGTGGGCACGTAACCCGACACTTCTTCTTTGCGATATTCACCGCCGATCGCAACGCTGACATCGCCTGCCCAAGTGGCGAAGGGCGTGGTCGACAGGTTGATGCCCGCGACCGTCTGCTTGAAGGTCTGATCGCGATAGGGATCGCCCAGCACATAGTCGATCGCCGCCTGGCTGGCGACGCCGGTGCCCAGGCGATTGAGCGGCACGCAGCCATTGGACGGGCTGGTCAATGACGAACGGCAGACGATGGTGCCAGCTGCTACGCCCAGCGCATTGCCGGCCGGCGCAAATACCGCGTCGGTCGCCAGCGCCATGCGCGACGTGTTCATGATGTCACGCAGCAGTTCATGCGTGTCGGTGCGGCCATATTGGCCATAGGCGTCCCACACGGCCTTGTTGCCGAACATCTGGAATTCGCCGCCCGCACCGATGGTGTAGCGCTGCACTTCGCGTGTGCTGTTATTCTTGCGATAGGGCAGGTCGGATGCCGAAGTACCGAGCGTGACGGAAGTTACCCCGGCCAGCGCCGCACTGCCCAGCGCATTGATCAGATAGGCGTTGTCGCCGGTCAGCGTCATCGTCGCGGCCTGAGGTCCAGCGTTGAACAGCGTCTTGTTCCAATTGTAGGACGCCTCGCCATAGACTTCCAGCCAGTCGGTCAGCTGATAGCTCAGGCGGCCAAATACGCCGCGCCGGTCGTCCTGCGCGTCCAGGCCGATATTGCGCGACGTGTCGTTCACTTCCCAGTCACCGCCAACCGTCTGCGAGCTGTCGCTGAGCGATCCGAACTGATATTGCTTGGCCGCACCGCCCTGGCCGAAATAGATGCCGCGCAGACTGGTCGTGCCGCCGACCTGCGAACGGATGATGCCGCCCGGTGTGGTGTTCCAGGTGCCAGCGCCGCTCACGACCAGGCTGGCCGGGCCGCCGGCTGCAATGGCGGCTGCGGTGTTGGCGACGGTGCGATAGCCCAGCTGGTTCCAGTCGCGATCGACCTGGAAAATGCCGTCCTTGTGCGCATATTCGCCCGACAGCAGGATATGGCCGCGCCCGTCGGCAAAGCTTTTGCCGATTGCGGCGTTGAAGCTGTAGTTGAAACCGTCGCCCTTGTCGGTGATGCCGGTGTCGGCATTGACCTTGAAGCCTTCATATGTCTTGTCGAGCACATAGTTGACCACGCCCGCGACGGCGTCCGAACCATAAGCGGCCGATGCGCCGCCGGTCACGATTTCCACGCTCTTCACCAGCGCCTGCGGGAAAGTGTTGATGTCAACCAGGCCGGTAATGGTGGATCCCACCGAACGGCGACCGTCGAGCAACACCAGCGTACGCACTTCGCCAAGGTTGCGCAGGTTCATCGTATTGATGCCCGCCAGGCCCGAACTAATGGCAAGGCGCGAGTTGGACGGACGGGTGCTGCCGGCCAGCGCCGGCATCTGGTTGATCAGGTCCGCGATATTGTTGGTCGGCGACTGGTTCTGGATCGCCTCCTGTGTCATCACGGTCAGGGGGGTGGGCGATTTGAAGCCGTCGCGTACGATGCGGGTGCCGGTGACGACGATCTGATTGGTCGGTGCCGTTTCCATGCCGCTCTGGGGCGTGGCCGCCTCCTGCGCTAGAGCGGGGGCTGCATGCACCAATGCTATTGCGGTCATGGCCAGGCCAAGGCCATGGCGACGGCCGAAGGACCGACGAATTCGCCTGAAATCACGCATAGATAAAAACCCCCTTTTCACAGGACGGGGCTGCTCGCATTCATGCGTGCGCGGCGTTATTGCGCCGGTTTGGCCCTATCCAACCCATAACATCACATGACCGCAGGCAGGCTGTCTTGTCGATTTGCCGGTTCCCACCATACCGTCATCACGAACCCGGCAAGGCTCCGCTAATGGGCGCAAAAACCGGCTTCATGACGGGGAGGTTACAGGGTGGTCACGGCTGGTCAATAGATTTGGTATTACTTTGATCTTATACAGGTATAGCCGAAGGGAATGGCGGGGTGGATTTCTCGCCGCCAGCCGGGATAGCTTGCAACGTTTAGGCACCTGCCGGCCTGCCATGGGCGGACCGGGTTCGGTGTCGATGATCGTTGCCCCAATTTCCAAGACAAGGAGAATGTGTTGATCCAGCGTCGTGCGTTCCTTCTGGCCGGTGTGGCGGCATTCGCCCTGCCGGGCGGGTTGATGGCGAAACCGATGGTGCGGGGCGGAAAGCCGCTGCGGGTCAAGATAGCGGGTGCCAAGGCGCCGATCGAGATTGTCGAGGATGAAATGGGCGTGCCGCATGTGCGGGCACAGTCGCTGCACGATGCCTATTTCGGCCAGGGCTATCTGGTGGCGCGCGACCGCTTGTTCCAGATCGACATGGATTATCGGCGCGACATGGGGCGGATGGCTGAAGCGTTCGGGCCGCGCTTCGTCGCGGCGGACAAGGCGGCGCGGCTGTTCCTGTATCGCGGTGACATCGATGCGGAACTGGCGACCTTGCCCCCCGGCGTGCTCGAATGTGCGCAGGGCTATGTCGCGGGCGTCAATGCACGGATTTCTGAACTCGAGGCCAACCCGGCGCAAATGCCGCTGGAATATGGCATATTGAACCTGACGCCGCTGCGCTGGGACGTGCGCGATCTGGTGCGGAACCGGGGCATCGGCATGGGCGACGCCGATGATGAGGTGCGGCGCGCGCAGATGCAGGCCAAGGGGCTGCTGGCGCATGACGCGCTGATGGCGCCGCTGCGCCCGGCCTGGCAATTCACTGTGCCGGAAGGGCTCGACTGCTCGGCAGTAAGCGAGGCGGATCTGGGTGTGCTGGACCCGGCAAACCGGCCAGTGCCGTTCGACACGATCCAGGAAGCCTCGCTCGACCGGGCGGAACGCCGCGCCGATCGCTTTGCGCAGGGCAGCAACGCCTGGACGATCGCCGCGTCGCGCAGTGCGACCGGGCGGCCAATATTGGCGAATGACCCGCATCTGGGCATTGGTGGTAACAGCCCGCGCCATATGATCCACCTGACCGCGCCGGGGCTGGACGTGATCGGCGCAGGCGCGCCGGGCCTGCCGGGGATCATGCAGGGGCATACCGAGCGTTTCGCCTTTGGCCGCACCAATTTCCATATCGACCAGACCGACCTGTTCATCCTGCGCACCGACAAGGATGATCCCGAGCGTTACTGGCACAAGGGGCAGTGGAAACGGTTCGAGACGTTCGAGGATGAGATCGCGGTCAAGGATGGGCCGATGCAGCGGGTGACGCTGCGCTATGCGCAGGGCCGGCCGATCGTGGCGCAGGATGCCAAAAAGCAGCGGGCCAGTGCCTTTGCCACGGTCAGCATGTTGCCGGGCGCGAACATGCGCTTTGCCATCATCGCGATCAACCTGGCCAAGGACTGGCCGACGCTGCGGCGGGCGTTCAGGATCCATACCTCGCCGACCAATTTCCATTATGCCGATGTAGACGGCAATACCGGCTGGCAGACGATCGGCTTCACGCCGATGCGCCCGAAGCATGACGGGCTGTTCCCGGCGCCGGGCGACGGTGATTTCGACTGGACCGGGATCTTGCCGGTGGAGGAAATGCCGTCTGTCCATAACCCGAAGGAAGGCTGGTTCGCGTCGGCCAATCAGCTTAATATCCCGGCCGATTATCCCTATGGCAAGAAGGTCATCAGCTTCGACTGGAGCGATCCTTTCCGCTATGACCGCATTGCCGAAGTGCTGCGCAGCCAGCCAAAGCATCGGATCGAGGACAGCATCGCGCTGCAGCATGATGTCCAGTCGCTGCCGGCGCGGGCGCTAGTGAAATTGCTGCCGGACAAGCTGTTGCCCGAAGCGCAGCCGGCGGCGGCCTTGCTGAAGCGCTGGGATTGCGGGCTGGAGGCGGATAGCGGCGCGGCCCTGCTCTATGAGATGGTGATGCCCGAACTGCAATCGGGCTTCCGCGATCTGGTGGTGCCGGCGGCGGCGCGGGAATATATTCCGTCGGTCAATCTGTTCGAAATGCTGCGGATACTGGCCGCGCCCGACACGCGGCTGGGGCCGGTGCCGGATCTGGCACGCGATGCGCTGATCGAACGATCGCTGATCGCCGGGTGGAATAAGGCGGTGGAACTGGGCGGTGCCGATCCCGCGCAATGGCGCTGGGGTGATCTGCATCGGGTGACGCTGGCCCATCCGCTGTCGTCGCTGCCGGGGGTCGCAGCGGCTTTCCCGAAGATCGAGGGTGGGCGGTCAGGCGGCGACGGCTTCACGCCGATGGCGCGCGGTTTCAATTCAAAGCGCGGCTATCAGGTGTCGCATGGTGCCAGCTATCTGCTGGTCGCGGATGTCGGCGCATGGGACAATAGCCGCTTCCTGCTGCTGCCCGGCCAGTCGGCCGACCCGCGATCGCCGCGTTATCGCGATTTCTACCCGCGCTGGCTTGCGGGCGAGATGCAGCCGCTGTGGTTCAGCCGCGCTGCAGTGGAGCAGCATGCGGCGGACCGGGTGGAGATCATTCCAGCATAAGGCTTATAGCGCCGCCGCTATGTCGACCAGCGCGCGGTCGACGGCGGCGGTGGCCTGTCCGTCAGTGCCATCGGGCATGTCGTTGGCGAGGGCGGAGAAGACCAAAGTGCGGCCGCTTTTCGTGATGAAATAGCCCGATACGGCGCGCGCGGCGTTGAGCGATCCGGTCTTGGCGAACAGCTTGCCTTCCAGCAGCGTGCCCTTGAAGCGGCCGCGCAGCGTGCCGTCATGTCCCGCGATCGGCAGCGTCTCGCGCCAGGCCATGCCCCAGGGCTGGCGGGCGATCCATGTGAGCAGGGTGACAGCGGCGCGCGGGGTGATCCGGTTATAGGATGACATGCCCGATCCGTCGGCGAAGCTGTAGCTGCTTTCAGGCAGACCGGCTTGCGCCATCAGTCGGTGAAGCGCGACTTGCCCATCGGCGATCGAGCCGCTCGCCTGCGCGCGGGACACGCGGCGCAGCATCAGGTCGGCGTGGAGATTCTGGCTCTGTTTGTTGATGATGCGCATGTCCTGCGCCAACGGCAGAGCAGGGAGTTGCGCAAGCATATCGGGCGAGGGCGGTTGGGCGGCAGGCGCGTCCTTGCGGATGGCAGGATCATCGGCGGGGGCAAGCGGGCGGTGGCGGGTGAGGATATCGCCATCGACCCTCACGCCGCGTGCGAGGAGCGCCTCGCGCAGCCGCCAGGCGGCATAATGGGCCGGATCGTCGATGCTGAAATGGAGCGTGGCGGGTCTTGCTTCCACGCCGATCGTGCCGGTCAGGCGGATGAGGCGGCTGTTGGGCGCGCGGTCGGCCGTGATCGCTTCGCTTTTGCCGAGGACGGTGATGATACGGTTGTCGATGCCGTAATAGGCCGGCGCGGTGACGGCTGGCGATGCGCCGATCGCGGCGGGCGCGACCGACGCCGTCACCTCATTATCGTCCAGCGTCAGCGCGGAAATGCCGGTGCCATAGCGTGACTGGATATTGTTCCAGCTCATCCCCGGTCCCCAGCGTTCGTCGGGAAACCAGCTATCGTCGCCCACGATGTTGCGCACATGGCGTGTCTTCGCGGCGACCGCGTCGGCCAGCGTCTGGAGGCAGTTGATCGTGCAGCCGTTCGCGCTGGACAGGCGCGCGTCGCCATGGCCGACCAGAATGACGTCGCCCCGATCGAGGCGGACGCCGGTGCCCCGTGCTGCGGCGTCGAGCGCGGGCAGATCGGCATAGGCGGTGGCGGTGGTGAACATCTTGGTATTGGAGGCTGGGATGAAGCGCTGGTCCGGGGCGATGGCGAGGATCGGCTCGCCATCCAGCGTGGCGACCATCAGGCCGTAGCGAGTGCCGGCAGGCCCCTGCGCCAGCTGCTGTTCGACCGCGCTGAGGAGCGGCGGCGGCGCATTTTGGGCGGAAAGGCTGGTCAGTGGCAGGGTGAGGGCGAGCAGGGGGAGGATGATACGCATGAGGTGGATCATAGAGAGCAGGCAGGGCAGGGGAATAGGGCGTGCACGGCGCAAGCCATAACCTGCGGCAATGGGGCGGACTTGCGGTGCTGGCGGGGATCGGACTAGCCTTTTGCGCATGCTGTCTCTTGTCCTAGCTCTCGCCTCCGCTCCCGTTGTTGCAGTCCCTGCGGTGCATCCGCCTGTCGCGATGGTTCGGGTGAGCTTCGATCGCACGGGCGTGACCGATAGCAAGGTCAGCGGCCCAGCCGACAAGGCGACGGGGCGGGCGCTGACCATTGATGATCCGGTGCGGGTTGCGTCCATTTCCAAACTGGTTGTTGCCATCGGTGTCATGCGGCTGGTGGAGGCGGGCAAGCTGCACCTGGACCAGGACGTGTCCGACTGGCTGGGCTACAGGCTGCGCCACCCCGGCTTTCCCGATCGGCCGATCACGCTGCGACTGCTGTTGTCGCACCGGTCCGGGCTGGTCGACAGCGCCGGCTATGCACTACCGCTGAATGCGGACATGCGCGCCACCCTGGCCAAGGCGGAAGCATGGGATGCGCACCACGGGCCCGGCGACTGGTATGCCTATACCAATCTCAACTTTCCGGTCGTCGCTGCCGTCATGGAGCGGGCGACCGGGGAGCGGTTCGACCGATTGATGGATCGGCTGGTGCTAAAGCCGCTGAAACTGGACGCCTGCTATAACTGGTCGACTTGTTCGGATGCCCGCGCTGCGCAGGCGGTGGTGCTCTATCAGGACGGGCAGCCGGTGCGGGACGATAATAAGGGCGCGAAGCCAGACTGCACCGTGACGCCGGCCCGCGATGGCAGTTGCGATCTGTCGACCTGGGTTGCAGGGCGCAATGGCGCGATCTTCTCTCCGCAGGGCGGTCTACGGATTTCGGCGCGCGGACTGGCGACGGTGGGCCGCCTGTTTCTGGGGCGTGGCGTGGTCGATGGCCGGCGCCTGCTGAGCGCGCAGAGCATGACGCAACTGATGACGCCGCTATGGACCTATGGCGGCGTCGATGCCGCCAATGGCGTGACCGGGGAAGCCGATACGGGTGACACGAACACCGGTTTCACCTGCCGCTATGGTCTGGCGATTGCTTTCCTTGCGACGTCCGCCAAGGGTTGTGCCGACGATCCGTTCGGCGATGGCCGCCAGCGTATCGGCCATGCCGGCGATGCCTATGGCCTGAAGTCCGGACTGTGGATCGATCCGAAGCGCGGTACAGGCGTGCTCTATTTCGCGACGGATGTTCCGGCCGGGCGTGGCGCGGTCAGCGCCTATACGCCGGTCGAGGAAGGGTTGGCGCAGGGGCAGCTCCCCTAAGCGGCATCCCACGCCGCGATCAGCGCGTCGCCCACCGCAGGGCGCAGGGTGAAGATGCCGCTGTCGGCATGGCGGGTGGGATGAACGCGGTTGGTGAGCAGGGTCCAGGCGAGGCCGCGCTCGAAATCGATCCATAGACCCGTGCCGGTGAAGCCGGTGTGGCCGATCGTTGCGGTCGAACAGGCGTCGCCGCCTGACCAGCTGGCAAAGGCGCGTTCCCAGCCGCAAGTGCGGTGGCCCAGTTGCGCGGTGCGGGTCTGGGCCAGCATCGCGGGGGATAGGATCGAGCCGTCGAGCATCGTTCTGGCAAAGCCCAGCACGCCGTCGACCGTGCCGAACAGGCCGGCATGGCCCGGCGCGCCGCCCAGTGCGGCGGCATTTTCGTCATGCACTTCGCCCTTGAGCACCCGTCCGCGCCAGCTGCATGCCTCGGTCGCGACGGCGGGGCCAGGGGGCGGGCCGTAGGACAGGCCATCGCCCAGCGGCCAGTCGCTGAGCGGCGCACCGGTGATGCGTTCGATCGCGATGCCGAGCATTATGAAATTGATGTCGGAATAGACTGGCGGGCCATGGTGCCATTCGCGCTGGAGGACGAAGGCGCGCAGCCGCGCGGGATCATCGCCATAGGTGTAGATCGGCTCAACCGCGGGCAGGAAGCTGCGGTGGGCGAGGCAATCACGGAAGGTCAGCTTGCGTTCCGCTGCATTGGCGACGTCATATTGGCGCAGGTCGGGAATGGCGTCGGTCAGAGGACGGTCGAGATCGAGTCGGCCCTGCTCCGCCAGTTGCAAGATCATGGTGGTGGTGGCGATCACCTTCGATACGGAGGCGAGGTCGAACCAGTGGTGGCGGGTCAGGGCTTCGCGTTCGGGCAAGATGGCGGCTGAACCGACCAGGCGCACTGCGCTTTTGCCGTCGGCACTGACGATGCCAAGGGTCGCGCCGGGGATGCGGCCACTGGCGACCGCTTCGACCGCCGGGGCGAAGGCGGCTTCGCAGATTTCATCTATCATTATTGCTCCTAAACGGTTCTGGCCCGAACGCGCATGACGATCGGCAGGAAGAAGATGGCGGCGAAGCTGAGCGCGCCCGACAGGATGAAAAAGCCGTCATAGCCGATCTGCTTCTGGATCGCGCCGGCCGCGCCGCCGATCAGGCGGGGCAGCAGGAAGGCGAAGCCCGACAGGAAGGCATATTGGGTGCCGGGATAGCGCGGGCTGACCAGCATGGAGAGATAGACGACAAAGACGGCGCCTTCCAGGCCATGGCCGAACTGGTCCACGCCCGCCGCGACATACAGGACGAAGCCGGACGGTTCGGCATACCAGAGCCAGACGAACACCCAGTTGCCGATGGCCGAGGCGCAGGCGCCGATGATAAGCGCGACCGTCATCGGCAGGCGCGCGGCGCACAGGCCGCCCAGCGCCACGCCGGCCATGGAACAGGTGAGGGCGACGACGCCGTCAGCCATGCTGATCTGTTCCAGGCTGTAGCCCGCCGCATTCCACAGCGGATGCGAGAGGGTGAGTGTCAGCACGTCGCCCATACGGTAGAAGGAGACGAAGGCCAGCACCGGCAGCACGGCATAGCCATAGCGCCAGAAAATCTCGACATAGGGGGCGATGAAGCCGGGCATTTTCGCCGGCGCATCGGCCGGCAGGCGGCGGATGCGCGGCAGGGCGATGGCGAGCGCGACGAAGGGCAGCAGCGCGACTGCCAGCACGATCGGCGTAACATTGGTTTGGGCGGAAAAGCCCGCGCTCTGCACGGCAGAGAGTAGTACCCAGCCGATCAGCGCGGTGGCCGCGCCGGTGACGGCGAGGATGACGAGGCTAACGAGGGTGCCGCTGATTAGAGCGCCGGTGCGGCCTTTCGTCTTTTCCTGTTCCGAGCGCATGGCGGCGAGAATGGGGAAGGGGAGGAAGGCGGCGATGGCGATGGCGAGATAGGCCCAGGTCCAGTCGGCCCAGGCGGCGACAAGCACCGCGCCGCTGCCCGCCGCGACCATGGCGCTGCGATAGCCCCACAGGTTTGCGGCGACGATCGGCCCCTGCTGCGCCTGTGTGGGCGCCAGTTCGATGCGCCAGCCATCGGCCGCGACTTCCAACGTGGTCGTCCAGAAGGCGAGCAGGATCGCGAAGAGCGCTGTAAGCGGCAGGCTCTGGTCGCTGGAGGTGAAGGCCATGGCGACCATGGAGAAGAAGATGCCGAGTTGCGACAGCATGATCCAGCCGCGCCGCCTGCCCCAGAAATGGGAGAAGCCGGGTACGCTGTAGCGATCCAGCAAAGGCGCCCAGACGAATTTGAAGGTCGGCAGCAGCGCGATCCACGCAAAGAAGCCGATGATGACGATGTCGATGCCATGCCGCGCGAGCCGCAGCGTCAGCACCGCATTGAACATGTAGAAGGGCAGGCCGGCGGAAAAACCGAGGAGGAGATAGAGGCCCAGCGTGCGGAGCGGCGGGCGCTCTGGCGTGGGGCCTTCGGTCAGATCGGCGGCGATCGATGCTGTCATTCAGCCGATTTCCTTGAGTTCAGTCACAAAGTCATAGCGGTCGCCGCGATAGACGGAGCGGGTAAATTCGACCGCCCGGCCACCGGGGATGCGGGTGATGCGTTCGATACGCAGCACTTCGCTATTCTGGCGGACACAGAGCAGGCCGGCTTCGGTCGGCGTGGCGAGCGAGGCTCGGACGCGCTGCGTGCCGGAGGTAGGACGGAAACCGGCCCGGCCCATCGCCTCATAGAGGGAGTCGCCGATGGTCGTGAGGTCGGGCAGGCAATCGGCCGGAACGATGGCATGTTCGATCGCCAGCGGCTCGCCGCCCGATAGGCGCACGCGGCCAAGGCGGGCGACGCGGGCGGACGGGGAAATAGAAAGCGCGGCGGCCTCTTCCTCGGTCGGCTGGGCATAGCTTTTCATCATCCAGATGACGCCGGGATCTTCGCCGCGTGACAGGGCATCATGGGTGAAACTGGACAGGACGGAGGCGGGCGTTTCGATCCGGCGGGCGACGAAGGTGCCGGAACCCTGCTTGCGGAACAGCACGCCTTCCTCGATCAGCTGTTCGATCGCTTTGCGCACGGTGACGCGCGAAATGCCGGCCATTTCGCTGAGGTCGCGTTCGGACGGCAGGGCGTTGCCCGGTATGATCCCGCCGCTTTCGATATGATCGCGCAGATTGCGCGCCAGTTGCAGGTAGAGCGGCGTCCCGTCTTCCCCCCGTGCGACCAGTTTTTCCCGCATGTCCCCCCTATTCCCCCCCTTGCGCGGCGCGCATCGCGTCCGGCAGATTCTGGCCGTGGATTTCAAGAAGACGGTGCGCTTCGTGCGTTGCTACCCCCATGGCAACAAGCACCGCCTGCTTGATGTCCTGTCCCGCTGCATCGAGTGCGCGCGATGCGGCGGCCATGTCCACATCGGCAATGTCGCGCACCATGGCCTCTCCACGCAAGCGCAGCTTTTCGTTGGAAATGCGCATGTTGACCATACGGCCGCGATAGACGAGGCCCATGCGCAGCATGATTGCGGTGGACAGGATGTTGAGCGTCGCCTTTTGCGCGGTGCCCGCCTTCATCCGGGTGGAGCCGGCGACGATTTCGGTGCCGGTTTCCGCGACTAGCCCGTGGTCGGCGGCGGCGGGCAGAGCGGTATCGCAATTGTTGGCGACGGCAATGGTCAGCGCGCCAGCCTCTCGAGCGGCAGCGATGGCGGCGAGCGTGTAGGGGGTGCGTCCGCTGGCGGCGACACCGATCACCACATCCTGCGGGCCGACGGCGGCATCGGCGATTTCGGCGCGGGCTGCGTCCGCATCATCCTCCGCCCCTTCGGCCGCTTCGGTGAGCGCTGCTAGGCCACCCGCCATTAGGAATAAGAGGCGTTCTTGCGGCCAGTTATAAGTGGGATAAAGTTCGACGCCATCCTGTACCGCGATGCGGCCGGAGGTGCCGGCGCCGACATAGACCAGTCGCCCCTGCGTGCCGAGGCGCGCGGCGGCGGCTTCGGAGGCCAGTGCGATGGCCTTCGCCTGCGATCCGATGGCCGCGATGGCGGCCATCTGCCCTTCCAGCATCGCTTCGACCGCGCGAATGGTCGGCCATTGGTCGATGTCGACATAGCGCGGATCGATGGTTTCGGTACTCATGGACACTCCGTGGCCGGTCGTTGACGCCCGGCTTTAATCGGTTCAACTTCATGCGCAGCAGGCAGTATGTGTGCAAGCGGCGCTTCTGGCATGTGGTATTGTCCTTGTTGCATTTCGATGCAACCAAAATAAATCCAATTGCCTTTTTTCGTTCATTTGGTATTGTTTCGGCATGATCGCGATACAGGATAAGAGCCGTACCACGCTGATGGCGCGTGAGGCGGCTGAAGCGCCGGAACGCTGTGCGGCGCAGATTGCGCGCAATGCCGGTCTGATGCGGGAGGTTGGGCAGCGGCTGCGCGTGCTGGCGCCGCCCTTTGCCGCAACGCTGGCGCGGGGCAGTTCGGATCAGGCGGCGGCCTTTGCCAAGGTGCTGCTGGAAACGCGGGCGGGCTTGCCGACATTGAGTCATGCGCCATCGATTGGCTCGTTGTACAAGGCGACGTCGCCGCGCTTCAAAGGCGTGCCGCTGATTGCCATTTCGCAGTCGGGGCGCAGCCCGGACCTGATCGCCGCAGCGGTGGATGCGCAGCGGCAGGGCGCGCTGGTGGTCACCATCGTCAATGATGATGCGTCGCCGCTGGCGGAGTTGGCGGATATCTGCATTCCCATCCATGCTGGCCCGGAAACCAGCGTGGCGGCGACCAAGAGCTTCATCGGTACGTTGGTCGCGTTGGCGCACCTGGGGGCGGAATGGAGCGAGGACAAGGCGTTGCTGGCGGCTTTGGCGTCTGTCGGCGATGTGCTGGAGGCGGCGGTTGCGGCCGACTGGACCGGGGCTGTGCCGTTGCTGAAAGAGCCAGGCAATATGCTGGTGCTGGGGCGCGGCCTGACCCTGCCGATCGCGGGGGAAGCGGCGCTGAAGTTCAAGGAAACGTCGAGCCTGCATGCCGAGGCGTTCAGCATTGCGGAGGTGGCGCATGGGCCCATGACGTTGATCGGCGAGGGTGATCCGGTGTTGGCGCTGGGACCGATCGATGCGGCGCGGGCCGGGCTGCGCGAACGGCTGGAGGATTTCCGGGCGCGTGGGGCGCAGGTGATTGCGGTGGGCCATCCTGATGATGTGGCGGCGGCGACGCTGGCGTTGCCGGGGCAATGGGATGTGCATCCGGTGCTGAATGCGATCGCGCAAATACAGAGCTTCTATGGCCTCGCCAATGCGCTGTCGCTGGCGCGCGGGTATAATCCCGACGCGCCGCCGCATCTGGCTAAGGTGACGCGGACGCTATGAACGGGCAGGCGCTTGTCGGTGCAGCGATCGTGCAGCCGGATGGGATTGCCGATGATGGCGCGCTGCTGCTTGAAGGCGGGCATATCCTTGGCATCGTGGCGCGGGACGCGGTGCCAGCAGGATATGATACGGTAGCGCTGGAGGGCGGATGGCTGCTACCCGGCTTTATCGACACGCAGGTCAATGGCGGCGGCAACATACTGTTGAATGATCAGCCTGATGTGGAGGGCATCCGCGCGATTGCGAGCGCGCATCGGCGGTTCGGGACGACGGGTCTGTTGCCGACGTTGATCAGCGATGATGCGGATGTGGTCGATGCGGTAATCGCGGCAGGAGAAGCTGCGCTCGTGCAGGGCGTGCCCGGCGTCCTGGGCCTGCATATCGAGGGGCCGCACCTCAACCCGGTGAAGAAAGGCATTCATGACGCCGCCAAATTCACCGCCATCGATCCCAAGGTGCTGGAGCGGCTGACGCGGCCGACGATCGGGCGGCGGATCGTGACGCTGGCGCCGGAACTGGCACCGTCGGGGGCTATCCGGGCGTTGCGTGATGCGGGGGTTCTGGTCGCGGCGGGGCATAGCCTGGCTGATTATGACCAGACGGTCGCGGCGCTAAGCGAAGGCTTGAACGGCTTCACCCATCTGTTCAACGCGATGACGCAGATGGGAAGCAGGGAGCCGGGCATGGTGGCGGCCGCATTGCTGGATCGGAGCAGCCATTTCGGCCTGATCGTCGATGGAGTACATGTGCATCCAGCGACCCTGCGTGTGGCAATTGCTGCGCGCGGACTAGAGGGTGCGATGTTGGTGACGGACGCGATGCCGCCGGTGGGAGGTGCGCAGCGTAGCTTCACCCTGATGGGACAGTCTATCCATGTCGTGGATGGCATATGCCGCGGGCCGGACGGAACGCTGGCGGGATCGGCGCTCAATATGGCGCAGGCGTTTCGCAACGCGATAGACATGATGGGCTGTTCCATGGTTGAAGCGTCGCGCATGGCGAGCGGCAATCCGGCGCGCTTTTTGCGGCTGGAGGATCGCAAAGGCGCGATAGCGCCTGGGCTGTGCGCGGATCTTGTTCACATGGACTGCGACCGGCAGGTGCGGCGGACCTGGATCAATGGGGAGATGGAGGAGAGCAGCGAATGAGGGGCCTGCTGCCCCGGCTGCGCGCGATCGTGGGCGCGCGCCATGTGCTGACTGGCTCACAGGCGACCGCGCGCTATCGCCATGGCTATCGTACCGGATCGGGCGCTGCGCTGGCAGTAGTGCGGCCGGGCAGTCTGGTCGAGCAGTGGCGAGTGGCGCAGGCCTGTGTGGCGGCAGATGTGTCGATCATTATGCAGGCGTCCAATACCGGGCTGACCGGCGGATCGACGCCCAATGGCGATGGTTATCCCGGCGGCTGCGTGATCATCAGCACAACGCGGATCAACGGGCTGCATCTTATCCGCAATGGTGCGCAAGTCGTCTGCCTGCCCGGTACGACGCTTTATGCGCTGGAAAAGGCGCTGGCGCCGCTGGGGCGAGAGCCGCATTCGGTGATCGGCTCCTCCTGCTTCGGCGCGTCGGTGGTGGGAGGCGTGTGCAATAATTCGGGCGGATCGCTGGTGCAGCGCGGGCCTGCCTATACGCAGCTCAGTCTCTATGGCCAGATCGGCGCGGACGGGGCGTTGCGGCTGGTCAATCATCTGGGCGTGGCGCTGGGCGATGATCCCGAAGAGATGCTGCGGCGGCTGGAGAGTGGCGACTTCCGGCCCGACGATGTCGATGCGGCGGCGGATCGATGGGCGCATGACTGTGGTTATGCCGGCCATGTGCGCGATATCGACAGCGCGACGCCCGCTCGATTCAATGCCGACAGTCGATGCCTGTATGAAGCTGCGGGCAGCGCCGGCAAGATCATCGTCTTTGCCGTGCGGCTGGACAGTTTCGTGAAGGAAGAAGGCGCCACCACCTTCTATATCGGGACCAATGATCCCGCACAGTTGACGGCGATACGGCGCACCATATTGGGTGAATTCAGCCTTCTGCCGGTGGCGGGCGAATATATGCACCGCGACGCGTTCGACATTGCCGATGGTTATGGCAAGGACATGTTCATCGCGATCGAGCGGCTGGGGACGGACCGGCTGCCCCGGTTGTTTGCATTGAAATCACGGGTTGATGCGCTTCCCCTTGTCGGGGCGGGGTTTAGCGACCGGATAATGCAGCGTATCGGCCGGATGCTGCCCGATCATCTGCCGCCTGAGATGCGCGCCTGGCGCAATAGGTTCGAGCATCATCTGCTGCTCAAGATGCCGTTGGCGGCGGTTGCGGATACCCGCGCTTTACTCACCGATCTATTTGTCGCCGGCGAGGGGGGGTATTTTGAGTGTAGCCCAGCGCTGGCGGCCAAGGCGTTCCTGCATCGCTTCGTCGCGGCGGGGGCGGCGGTGCGTTATCGCGCAGTGCATGCTCGCGAAGTCGAGGATATCGTGCCACTGGACGTAGCTTTGCCGCGCAATATACCGGAATGGCAGGAGAAATTGCCGCCGGATCTGGCGGCGCAGAGCATCCATAGCCTCTATTATGGCCATTTTATGTGCCATGTGTTCCATCAGGATTATATCGTTCGTAAAGGCGTAGACCTGCTGGCTTTCGAGCATCGCATCTGGGCGCTGCTCGATGAGCGCGGTGCGGAATATCCAGCCGAACATAATGTTGGCCATCTCTACAAGGCAAAGCCCGATCTTGCGGATTTCTATCGCCAGATCGACCCGCGCAACCAGTGCAATCCCGGCATCGGCCAGACAGTGCGGGCGCGCCATTGGGGCGAACAGCAAAAGGAAGTTCCATCATGAGCTATTTTTTGGGCATCGATGCGGGTGGCAGTAATTGCCGTGCGCGGCTGATCGACAGTGAAGGCAATGTGATCGGCACAGGACAGGGCGGAACGGCCAATGCTCGGATCGGCCTGGAAGCGCTCTATACGACATTGTGCGCGGTATCCAATCAAGCGATCGCTGAAGCGGGACTTTCTTCGATGCAGGTAGAAACGATCCGTGCGGGCATGGGCATTGCCGGCATTTCTCGACCGGGTGTGCGCGACGCGCTGGAGAGGTTCGCCTTTCCCTTTGCCTCAGTCAATTATGGGACGGACGCCTTCATCGCCAACTTAGGGGCGCATGGCGGCGCAGATGGGGCAATCCTTATTTTAGGAACGGGGAGTATCGCGCAGGTGCGCGCAGGTGGCCGGGACTTTACCATCGGTGGCTATGGTTTCCCTATATCAGATGAGGGCAGCGGCGCTGCACTGGGCTTGAGCGCAATGCGCCATGCTCTGCGCGCATTGGACGGGCGATCACAGGCCACTCCTCTGAGCCGAGCGGTAACAGAGCGGTTCGATCATGACACAACGAAGGCGATCGGCTGGATGGATAAGGCTACGCCTAAGGACTACGGCAGTTTTGCGCCTCTGGTGATGGACTACGCTGAAGCGGATGATGCCATTGCTCGTTCGATCGTCGAGGATGCGGTCCAGCATATCGAACGGTTCATCGAGACAATTTTTGAACGCGGAGCTAGCCGCTGCACGCTGGTCGGCGGATTGGCCGATCGCATGCAGCCTTGGCTGCGGGCGCGAACGGTGGGGCGGTTGAGCCCTAAGTTGGGCGATCCGCTGGACGGTGCATTGCTCTTTGCCAGCTATTTGTGATGCATTTCTTGGTTTCACAATTTTGGGGTTAGGGTCGATTATGCGCAGAACATTCAGGGCACTTGCCGCACTTCAATCCGCCTGCCCGCTGACAATCCTGGCGCGGATCGACATTCAGAGTAACCAGATCGTGGCGGCGTCGCGGTTTGTGAAGCCGGCGAAGTGGATGGTGCGGCGATCGTAGCGTGTTGCGAAGCGGCGGAAGTGTTTGAGCCTGCCGAAGCATCGTTCGATACGATTGCGGTGTTTGTAGATCAGCGTGTCATGCGGGATGGCGACCTTACGGCAGCGGTTTGAAGGTATGACCGCTTCGGGCCCATTTTCGCGATGATTGTCCGTAAAGCATTGCTGTCATAAGCTTTGTCGGCGAGCACGACGCCGCCTTCCTGCCCGTGCAGCAGGGCCGGCGCTTGGGTAACGTCGCCAGTCTGGCCGGGCGTGATGATGAAGCGCGGCCGTCTGGGTGCTTTCTGCGCCTCGCCGACGAGCCTGATGCGCAGCAGGCGCGCACTCGCCACCTTGTCGAACCGCAGGGTCACGGCCGTGAGCGCGGCGTCGCAGCGCGGCGCGCGAAAGGCAAGCTGTCCGCCGGCCCGCCAATGGGGCCCGAAATCACCGCTGCGCACATGCTGGCGCTCCACCGCGCCATCGGCAAAGGTGAATGCGACGCCGAGACGATCGAAACGCGAGCTGTGGACGATCAGCGACAGGTCGTCGGGCTCCCCTGCGCGAGCGGGCAGCGTCGCGCGAAGCCAGAGTGTTCCCTTCTGATATCCTAGAGGCGCGCCGCGACAGGCGAAGGGGGAAGGCGCGCGATCGCCCTGCGCCACCGCCTGGCTCACGGCATGGCATAAAGGATGGCCGATCCGCAGCATTTCCGCGGCGGCGGGGGAGGACCATCCAAGTGCCATCATCACCATGCATGCGATCATGCACAGGAGAGGGAGGATGGTCCGGAAAAGGCGCGGCATGAGCGATTCGCACATCATCGCGGCGCGGCCTATGACAAAATCCCCAACAGATCATGGACAATGCGATGAATGCGCGTGGACGCCGCGGATTCTTCCGCTACCCGCGCCGGGGCCTGGCGAATGCGCGGAGGCGGGGGCTTGTGGCTGTTCCCTGGCGGACGGGAGAGGCGGAGCATCGGCGCGTGCGTGCCCATGGCATCAAGCCTGCGGGACGGAGGGCGGTCAGCGACGCGCGCCACCGCGCGCCATTGCGGCACGGCGGAGGCTCAGCCTTGACGGGCGCGATTGGCTGTCGGGCGCGCTGGCGGTCGGCTGGGCGACGCGGGAGGTGTGAGACACCCTGCTTTCACCCGCATGCGCGGCGGGCCGGTCGATGTCGAGTTTGAGACGCAGGCGCTTGAGCCTGGTCAATCGGGTGCTGGGCATGATGGAATTCCCCCCTCGTCGAAAATGTGTCGGACGCCCGTCTAGCGACTTCGAGCCCAGGAGGTGCGAATGCCTCACAGGAGCAGAAATTTCCCGAAAAATGCCGCGCTCGGCATGTGGGGCGCCTTGCTTGCCGACAAAGGCTATGATGGCGACCGCTTCCGCGAGAACCTGCTCCTGAGCAACATTTTGCCGGTCATCCCACCGCGTTCGAACCGCAAGGTTATCCGCATCGCCGCCTATCTCAACTGGGTGTTCGAAAATCAGGACCAGAACGGGGCCGAGGCCCGATCCGCGTGCAAGCCCGCAAGGCGCAAATGACATGCCACGCGGCACGCGGCGCGAGCTCATCGGCATACTGCTTGGCGATGATCCTTATCCCGTGCTGCGTGTCGCCGATGGAAATGGCGGCTCGATTGCAGCAGCTCCTGCCGCCATTTAACGAAAATCCCGCGTCTTCACCTTGATGCCCTGGGTCGGCTGACCCGGAATGATGTCCAAGCCGTGGTCGGAAAGATCGCTGGGACCTCGCTCCAGCGGCTTGTTGGTGGCATCATGCGGATTGGGGGCCATGGCGCTTCGGACGATATCGGCACGGCTGCCTACTGTTGCGAAATGGGCGTCAAGTGCAACCGAAGCGTAGGCCTGTCGGAACGGGGTGCCGCGACGGAGGGCGAACTTTGGCAAGAAGATCGGCCAAATGACCGGCCAAATTGCCACTCCATAGCCCATCAGGCAGTGCTGAAAGTAAAGCATAAAGGCTGGGAAAACGGCTATTCTTGGGCTAATGTGAGCATAAGAGAACCGGCTAGAAGGATCGGCCAAAACTGTGGCAGTGAACGTCGAATCCCCCACACAGATCGAGCCTGCACGGATCGATGCACCGGCCGGTGATTTGCCGGATCTCGTCGTCGAAATAGCAGCCAGGGCCGAAGGTCTCGGGCGAGCACTTCATCCGCAGACCGCACTCCATCTAGCCAGCCTCGTGCGAGTGATGAACACCTACTACAGTAACCTCATCGAGGGGCACCGCACCCGTCCACGGGATATCGAGCGCGCGTTGGCCGGCGAACGCGATGACGATCAACGAGATCTCATGGCCGAAGCTGCCGCGCATTACCGCGTACAGGAAGCCATCGATCGCGCTGCCATTCATGGCGAACTTCCCGATCCTGCCGACCCAAATTTTATCCTGCAACTGCACCGCGATTTCTACGCGGATGCCTCGATCGACATGCTCACCGTGCGCGGTGGGGAGCGAAGCTTTGTCATGACGCCGGGCGAATGGCGATCAAGGGCCGAGCACGATGTCCAGATCGGCCGCCACACTCCGCCATCGTCGGCCAGAGTGGCCGATTTCATGAGCTATTTCTTCTCGCGGTTTGCCTTTGAACCCAAGGATGGAATGCGCTTGACCGCAGTGGGAGCCGGGAAAGCAAAGCGTATACTGGCACTGGCAACAGCACACCACCGGTTCAATTGGATTCACCCCTTTCCCGATGGCAATGGCCGGGTTAGTCGGTTGATGAGCCACGCCATGGCGCTCAAGGCAGGGATCGGCGCGCACGGGCTATGGTCGGTATCTCGAGGGCTTGCGCGCGGGCTGGAGCCCGGAGATGCTGGCCGGACAGAATATCGCAAATACATGGCCTTAGCCGATGCACCGCGCCAGGGAGATCGCGATGGCCGGGGAAACCTTTCCGAAGCGCATCTGGTGGGATTTGCTGAGTGGTTTCTCAAAGTCTGTCTCGATCAAATCAGCTACATGTCGGGCGTCTTCGAACTCGACACCCTATCGAAGCGGCTTGAGCGCCATGTGTTGATCACAGATGGCTTGTCTCCGGAGAGTAACTGGTTACTCCAGGAAGCCCTTATTCGAGGAGAATTCGAGCGGGGTGCAGCTCCGCGCCTTACGGGTCTGCCCGAGCGCAGCGCGCGACGCGTCCTAAAGGGCCCCTGTGCATTATTCGGACACAGATTCACGGTAGCGGTTTTGTGAGCAGCGGCAGAAGGCCTTCCGCGTCGAGATTGAGGCGGTCGGACCAGATATAATCGCCAGTGAGATTGATCCGGTCCCATCCCAGCGGTGACAGCCGGGACAACATGGCGGGTTCGATCGGCGTGCCCCGGCGTCGCAATTCGCCGATGGCGCGACCGAGATAGCGGCAATTGAACAGGATGATGGCGGAAGTCACCAGGTTGAGGGCAGCCGCGCGGGTCTGCTGGTTGTCCATGCCGCGGTCACGGAAGCGGCCGAGGCGATGGAAGGCGACAGCCCGGGCCAGGCTATTGCGTGCCTCGCCCTTGTTCAACTCGGCGGTGACGGTGCGGCGAAGATCGCTGTCTTCAAACCAGCGCAGCGTGAACAGCGTACGCTCGATCCGCCCGACCTCACGCAGAGCGGCCGCAAGACTGTTTTGTTGCCGGTAGGCAGACAGCTTCTTCAGGATCAGCGATGGCGTTACGGTGCGGTCTCGCATCGCCCCTATCACCTGGGATATCTCGTCCCAGTGGGGGGGCGGTGAGAGGATGGGCAAAAACGTACGCTCTCATGACTGCCATCCGAGACGCTGGCCGCAAGGCTCTCAATCTACCCCCGGATAGCCGCGCAGTCTAAGCGTTCGCTGATTGTTCGTCCTTAGCGTTGCGTGTGGATGGCTCCCGCGTTGCGGTGCGATTTTCTGACGTTCTGACATGCCATATCGAGTGCAGTCGCGTGTCCGGCCTTTATGTGCAGCCTTTATACGGCTGCTGGCCTTGAAGGATTCCGCCAGCCCT
>NZ_JBSXOQ010000020.1:0-7078 GCF_056859495.1 Sphingobium sp. L-44
CGGATGGATGACCCGATGGCGCCGTCTGGTCCGCGACTACGAAAAGCGCATCGACGTCTCACAGGCGATGATCCTCGTCGCCATGGGTGGAAACCTACTACGCCGAAACGCTCATCCCTGATTTTCCAAACGGACTCTAAGAAACGCGTCGATCAGCAGCCAAATACCAAGAGGTGCGAGCAGCACCAGGCCAATCCCGAGCCAAACAGTGGCCCAGCCAAAAATGGACATCAAAAGCTGGACTATGGCTGTGCCGGTCTTGCCCGCGTAAAAGCGGTGGCCACCGAAGCCGCCCAAGAAAAGCCACAGAAGAAACGCGACCCCCGTCGATTTCGCATTTGCCTGGTAGAGAAGGCCTGCCATCGCAGGATTTTGCGTATTGATGTTGGTCACTCTAACCCCCCAATTTGATTCTGCAATGCGACGATTAGCATAGCAAATTCAGAAGCGGAAACCGCCAGTAACTGCGACCTGGTGGCGCGACATTTTGACGCCGGTGTCGAGTTCAAGGTCGCCTTCGCGATACACATACTTGCCGTAGTCGGAATAGCGATACTCAAGGCGAGCGAAGTTCGAACCGTTGGTGAATTCTGCGCCGCCGCCAACGCGATAGCCGTCGATATTGTCGCCGATGCTGGCGCTGTCGCCGTCCAAGGAGTAGCGGAGCTTGAGGCGGGCGTTGGTGTAGCCGCCCTTGGCATAAAGCAGCAGATTAGGCGCTACTGCGAAGCCAAGGCGCGCGCCGATATAAAGGTCGCGGTCTGCCAGGAGAGAGAGATTGTCGCCCTCGAAAAGGATATCGCGCGCGGAGGTTTTGGTCGTGGAATCCGAGGCCTCGGCTTCGATACCAAAGATTGCACCGCTGTTGCCGAGGGCGAAGTCATAGCCCGCCGTGACGCCATACAGCATCCCGCTTTCGGAAGCATCGACATCGTAACCATAATCAAAATTCACCGTGTCGTAGCCCAGCACGATACCGGCTTTCCCGCCCTCGAAGTTCGAAGCATCTTGAGCAATTGCGGGAGCGGCAACAGCAACAGATGCCGCGCAAATGATGAACTTGATCACGATTAACCCCTTGAATCGTTGGATTTGAAGGGGTGTGTCGCAGATGATGCTTATCGACCGGTTAATCCATCATGATACGTGCAAAGTATAACGGTGCTTGTCATCTGTTCATCGCCGTAGCCTGGCGAGAAGACGCTTATATTCTTCATCGCTGGTTGGACCGATCGATGGGCTGTCGGCGCCGCCGATATGCGCCTCCATCCACGCCCATTTTGCCCCGCAGGACCGGCAGCGCAGGCGGTTGCTCGCGGCGATAAGATTGGTCTCCCACCGGCGAGCGACGAAGAGCGCAAGCAATGGTTTTCCCTCGACCGTCCGCTCGGCCTTGCACCGCTTGCAACCAATCCGCACCGCGAAACCCCCGGCGACCAGTTTGTGGAGATCGTCGGCCCGGTTGCGTTCATATCTGCGGTGGTCGTCCTGATTCATCCCACGATTATACGGGGGAACGTTTAGGGAACGGAAGGCCCTCGCATAAATATCTGATGCGAACCATCACCCCAATCGATTGGCCGATCCTGCCGTCCGGCCCGCGCCCCACGAAATGACCATCAGCGCTAAAGATATCCGCTTGATGCCGATCGCGTCGAAGGATGCGAACGCCATGGTCGCTCAGCTTCATTATTCCGGTAAATGGGTCAGAAACAGCCAGCTTCACCTGGGGGCGTTTGTTGGCCCCGAATGCCTTGGTGTTGCCAGCTTCGGCCCGCCACTCGACAAATCGAAGGTCATCGGCCTGGTTCGCGACACGGAATGGTCGAATTTTCTGGAGCTAAACCGCCTCGCATTGGACGAACGCCTGCCCCGAAATTCCGAAAGTCGCTGTCTCGCCGTTGCGCGGAAACTGATCTTCGCGAGGTATCCGCACATCGAATGGATAATCAGCTACAGCGATGGGACACAGAGCGGGGATGGCACGATCTACAGGGCCGCAGGCTTCGACTTGACCGGAATCCGGCCCAACAGAACCATCTTCGAATTCTCAAATGGGGTGCGGATGGCAGCGATGTCGATGGAGGCGCACTGGTCCAGTCCACGAATGGCCGATCTTTGTGCCGACCTTGGTGTCCGCCACGAATATCGCACCCGTAATCAGTGGGTGAAACTTGGGCTGGCCCGGCCGCTTCCTGGTTACCAGCTTCGCTATATGACCTTCCGCGACCAGGCTGTCCGCGACCGTCTGACCGTCCCGATCCTGCCAAACAGTGCCATCGACGACGCTGGTGCGCGGATGGTGCGTGGCGAGGCTAAATAAAACGCGGATGAAGCAAGCGATGGCCGGAACCACCGGTGCAGCGACGGGGTAGCGCCGATCCTTCCGCTCCAATGCGGATTTTATTGACGTTCGGCCCGATACGACAAAACTCCATTGCTATAATAAATTTTGTCAGGAGACCGGTCGTGTCCTTGCATCTGAAAATCATAACAGACTTTATTACTTTGCTTCAGGGAAATGCGACAATTTGCCCAGGAGCCGCAATGACGATGCCCCTCTAACCTAAATTCTTCGGAAACTATCACGTATCCTATTGGAAGCGGATCGCTGCATAGCGTATACCATTCCGAATACGCTTTTCCGCTGCCGGAGCTTTTATTTCCGGAATCCACCACCCTCTCAATTGGACCACCTCCTGGCGGTGCAGGTGGCAGCGACCGTTGTGCTTGGGCGGGAAACGCCAATAGAAAAATTGTCACCATCGGCGGCACCAATTTACGCATGATGGTTCGACCTTCTCCACTAGAGTTCGTAAAGTTTTCTCGTTGATATAATATATTGGATTTTGGTGATCGAGTAATAGGTAGATATTTTACCTATCCGATAATTTATAGATGAATTGCATTGGCCCATTTTTTTGACCCCGCATTTTTCAGCGGGCTTTAACATTATCTTCGGAACTATGGTGCAAACCGGCTGCACAAGAGATCGCCATTTCCCGGCGTTCCGAATTCAGCAGCGGCGAAAAATAGCTGGCCCGATCGTCTCCCTGGTCGGGCCAATTTTTTGACTCGAAGGTGTTCGAGGCATAGAGGGAAGTCGGGCGGTCCCGCAGGCGCGATCGTTACCCCGGTTGCGTCGTTCAGCGGTTGGGGCCGTCCAACCACATTGCGTTAAATACGTGATGCCCGAAATACCCGCGATATTTGGCCATAAGAAGCCCGCCCAGCGCCTGGGTGGATCGGCCCATCTGCGTGACCATTCCAGCGCATATCGGCGCCTGTGCGCCCGCATTCTCGCCCAGGAACCGCTTTGTCGATACTGCCGACACGACGGTCGGATAACCCCTGCGCGGGTGGTCGATCACATCGTCGCGCTGGCGCTGGCTGGAAGCAATGACGGGGGCAACCTGGCCCCCGCGTGCGCCTGTTGCAATGATGCGAAAGGTAGGGTTGAAGCGCGGTTCATTCGCCGTGGCCATGACATCCGCGATATCATGGCTGACATCGAACTGGCGGACTGGATCAAGCGCGGCAGGCGTCGTCCCGACGGTTGAACCAGTCGTCGGCGCCGGGTAACCACAACGCGATGACGCCAGCGATTTGCGTGACGGTCGATGCGATCGGAAATTCGCGGATCACGTCGTCGGCGTAAAAGAACTGCGCCGCCCATCCAAGGAAAGCAGCCCCGGCAAGGACCGCCAGCGACAGCCATCCCCGCGCTATCCGTGACCGTCCCAGCAACGCCAACGACGGAACGAGGAAGAACGCGACCAGCACAATGATGAATGGTCCGGCCAGGTCGCCGAAAGCAGCCTGGAGCGGGCCGACGTTGATGACGTTGTCGGTGATTGTATAGCCGATGGTGCCGATCAGTATCGCGGCGCCGAATGCCGCTGAAAATGGTATGCGCATAATGGTTTGCCTCCGTGTGAAACCGGTCGAGGAGGCAGATATTTAGCGGGCTGTCGAGGCTCGAACGATAAATAGAGACGTTGCTCCCGTGCTGTCGGATCGCGGTGACGACCACGATCCGGCAGCGCAATCGTCCCATATAGTGGGGCGGGTAAAATCATAATATACCATATATTGGGACTACCGCAGTCCAGGAAAATTCTTGCGCGTCCGAATTAAAATTTGGGATCGTTCGGTGATATGCCAAAACGCTCGGAACATTTCATCCCGTCCATCGCATCCCTTATGTATGACGGGCTGTTCGTAATACCGGGACTTGCCAGACTGCCTGAAAGTTCGATGCACTTCGCCAATATCGGATCGACAGTTGCTGCCGGTGCTTTCACCTTCTTTTCCAGCGCTATTACCCGACGCTCTAGGTCGCCAATCTTGGCTGCTTGAGTTCCAAACGCTGTAGCGCAAGCGACCGTCGCAGCTACGATGGCTATCACGTTTCCTACGGTAAACTGTTCTTTCCAGTTGATCGACATACTTCCCCCTGCTGTCGGGACTAAATAGCTGGACTATGAAGCCCGGCAAGAAACTATCTGATCCCGCCCGAAAAAAGCTGGCTGGCACCCACAAGCCCAGCGTCGATTCCAACGTCGTCAGCATATCGCCGGACATGGTCCGCGACGTGCCAGTCATACCCACATGGTTGTCTGACAAAGCGAAGGAGGTATGGGCGGCCAACGTCGAACGGGTCGTGGCCGTGGGCGCGACCAGCATCGACAGCGAAGCATTCGGCCTATTCTGCGATACCATGGCGGTGTTCATCGCCAGCCCGGAAACGGCGAACGCGGCCTTCCGGTCGGAGTTGAGAAAACAGATGGAGTTGCTCGGCATTGCTGGCGCCAAGTCCCGCCTCGCGCGGATCGCGGCAGGCGAACCCGCGAAGTCCAGCCCGTTTAAGATTAGGAGTTGAAAGTTCAAATACTATGCTTGCATGTTGGAATTGTTAGAATGAAATTCCAAAGACGGTTTCCCAAAAATGGAAACGGTCAATTTCGTGTATTCCGATAAAAATTTTTCGCACTGTTCGATATTAATGCCTACTAGTTCGATCATGCCGTCTAGTAAGGAGTCGAGCATCAGCGCATACGGCAAGACTTTGTTGTGCTGATCCCTGGTCAGAGCATGTTTGAACAACGTCCCGTCGCTCTCGACCGGCGGCGGCATTAGCTCGAAGAATGCTTCGTGGCGAATTGTATATTGGCGCATCGTGTGCTCGATTGAGGCCTGTCGCCTGATGCATTCGCTCCCCACCATAAGAAGTTCTGCACCTCGATTTTTGAGAAGAAACTCGATCTCAGCTTGATTTAATTCCGGTAATGTGTGTTCAGGAATCGCTAGCGGTCTAATTGACTGGAAACTAAAACTTTTGGAAGAATCTGCATCATCGCTTGCGAGGCTTTCTTTGTCTCTCTCGAGCAGTTCGTTGCGTCTCTGTCTGTGCGCAATTGGATAGGCGACTAGCGCGGTGATAACCGCTATCGCTGACATCGTCCCGGAAAACCAATCGGCTAGGCTGCCAACATCAATTCCCGCCATTAGTGCCCCCTGACAAGCTAAATATGGGGTGTCGAAACCCCGCTATTTCCGAAATTCATACGCCTGGAAGGCAACCGATTACGCGAAGAAAGTTGTCGGCGGCAAGATCGAAGCGTGCTGGCAAATCCGCGCGGCGTGTCAGCGCTATCTCGACGACCACGACCGCACAGACATCGAATTCCGCACCGATTACGTCGATCACGCCTGCTCGTTCATAGAGGCGCTTCCCCATGTGACCGGCGCCCTTGCGGGCCAGCCGATCAAGTTGGAGCCGTTCCAGGTTTTCTTCATCGCGAACATTTTCGGGTGGATCGTTAAGTCTACCGGCCTGCGGCGCTTTCGCGAGGCGATGGGGCTGTTTCCGCGCGGAACCGGCAAGTCTCTGATCGGCGCTGCCATTGGCGTCTACATGAACTTCGCGCTCGGCGAACAGGGCGCGCAAGGTTTCTCCGGTGCCACGTCGATGGACCAGGCCGCTGCCGTTTTCGACCCTGCAAAGAAGATGGTCGAGATGACCCCGGACCTGGTTGATGCGCTTGGCCTCGAAGTTTCCGCCCGCGCCATTTTCCAATCGCATACCGGCAGCAGTTTCAAGCCAGTTATCGCCAAGACCAAAGACGGCGGCATCCCGTGGATCAGCATCTGTGACGAGTTGCACCAGGCCATTGACGGCACCCAGCTTGCGGCCTTTCGAACCGGGATGGGCAAGCGTCGCGGCTCCGATCCCCTCTTGCTGATTATCACGACGGCCGGGTTCAATCTTGCCGGGGTATGCCGACAGGAACAGCTATATTTCGAGGCCGTGCTGGCTGGGACGATCCGCGACGACAGCAAGTTTGCCATGATCTACACGATCGACGCCGACGATGATTGGCGGGATTTCCGGGTCTGGCGGAAGGCGAATCCGGGATACGGCGTCAGCGTCGATGAAGATCATCAGATAGGTGCGCAATATTGCGATCACCATTTCCACAGGCCCGTGTTGAGCCGCATAGCAGGTCCCGCACCCGCCGTTCGCTGAGGGATGACACCTTCCTCAACGAGTTTGGCAGTATTCCAAAGGCATTCGAAGGCGAGACGATCCGTCTCCTCATTTGAGGTAATCGCCCGCTGAATTTCGGCGCGGCTTAACCAGCGTTTTCTCGGCACGTCGTAAGCCGCAGGGCTACCGTCGGGAGATTGTCCCCATTCCCCATGAACAATCTGATGCCGGTCGCTCTGCGAGGCTTCGCGAAGCGTTTGGAGACGCAAGGCTTTGCTGTGAAGGTCCGCGTCTACCTCCGCAGCAGCGGCAATCAATTTGTCCACAATCTGCTTAAACTGGTGATCATTGTGATCTTTCCATTCATCGGACGACAGGCGGGCAACGCCTTTTAGCGCGGCCAATGTCGAAGCTTTGGCACGCGCTTCCAGCATTGCGATACGGCCGATTGGGTCACGTCCGTCAATGTGGTGTAATTTCGGTGCTGGCCATCGGGCTGCATTTTCAGGCGGCCTTGGGTGTAATCTGTAGCGGCTGAACCTCCTCGGTTATGGGTGTGGCAAGGGCGGCCATGCCCTCGATCTGCAT
>NZ_JBSXOQ010000021.1:0-18371 GCF_056859495.1 Sphingobium sp. L-44
GGGCAGCAAAAGGGCTATCCTCGCCCACTGCGCCTCGGTTAGCTCATACCGCTTGATCCCCATCCATCCGCTCCGCGCCTCAACACGGAGCCACATGAATCAGACATCACGCCGTTTGTGAATCCTGAATGGCGATCCGGCCTAGAAGGCAGACGTTGCTGCAGCGCTTCCTTATCGATCAATGCGCTGCCAGCATGATAGAATTGGTGGACGCATTGCTACGGCGATTCAGACCGAGAGGTCGGATCGATGCCCTGCCGCGAGGCAATGCCCATGAGCGTTATGTCGCCAGATGGGATCATCCGACGGATCAGGTAAGGGGTGTTCTGCGCCGAACCAAGGGTAATAACGGAATGCGACTGACTGTGTACAATAAACTGGCACGGTAAGATAATAGTCAACAAATGCTGAGTGCGGTTCAGGTCGGTCAATGCCAGTGAAGGTATAGAGGCTTTGCTCGATCTTGATTTGCTGCTCAGGCGGTATCGCAAAATGGGTTGTTGAATTGCAGCAGCGCTGGCTCATAGGTCAGCTTCATAACATATCAGCGAGGGCCTGCTATTCCCCCAGCTTGAAGCGGTAATCTCATCGCCGTCGGCGCTCGGCAAGATGATGGGCACGCACTGGCTCGTAGCCGTCAGGCCGCGCCTTTGTCTTGGCGCTGTTGCGCCGCGGTTCGTGACTGATCGTGAACGCTGACCGTCCCGGGCGTGTCGCTATGCTTTTTCGAGATTTACCGGCTGCATGCAGCCGGTAAATCTCGATCCGCTCTTCAAGGCTGAAGTGGCCATGATTTTCTCCCATCGCGGCAACATTCTAACAGTTGTTGCACTTGTTCCGTGAACTCAAGGCGGCGGTAGAAGGAAGGCCGGCCGTCTCACTATTCGTTGACGTGGCGTGCGCCTGCCTGAGATGTCCGCCCTCGCTGGGGTGACGAGATTTGCCAGCCCTTAACCACGCCTATTCCTCGGTTCTGAACAGCACCGTCTCGCCGAGCAGCAGGAAGAGGAGGAAGGGCGCCCAGGCCGCGAGGATCGGGGGGTAGGCGCCCAGATTGCCCATGGCGAGCGAGAAATTGTCGGCGACGAAATAGGCGAAGCCCAGCGCCATGCCCATCACCGCGCGCAGGAAGAGCTGGCCCGAGCGGGCGAGGCCGAAGGCGGCGACGGAGCCGAGGATCGGCATCAGCACGGCCGAGAGCGGCCCGGACAGCTTGTGCCACAGGCTGCCTTCCAGTTCCGCGGTCGGTCGCCCGGCATCGTGCAGGTCGCCGATCGCCGCCTGCAACTCGCTGAAGGTCAGGGCGTCGGGATCGACCTTGGCCAGGGTGAACTGGTCGGGACGGATGTCGCTGCCGAAGCGCACGGTGCCGACATTCTGGAGCGTGCCGCGGGCGACGTCGAACTGGCGCGCGCCTTCCAGCACCCAGCTCTTGCTGGCGGCGTCATAATGGCCCTTGGGCGCGGTAATGATGGTGGTGAGGCTGTTGTTGATGCGGTTGAAGATCTCGACCTTGCGCAACTGCACGTCCTGGCCATGGCCCGCGACGATCGCCGCGGTGACGAGATTATTGCCGTCACGCACCCAGGGATTGGTCTTGATGCCGCTGTCCGCGGGCACCGGGCCGAAGTCGACCGCCTGCCAGGCGCTGAGCATCGCGGTCGAGCGGGCGACGATCCGTTCGTTGAAGGCGTAGCTGAGGACCGAGACGCCGAGTGCGGCGGCGATCAGCGGGGCGAGGATCTGCTGGGCGGAGAGACCCGCCGCCTTCATCGCGATGATCTCGCTATTCTGGTTGAGCGTCGCCAGCATGATGAGGGTGCCGAGCAGCACCGAGAAGGGCAGGAAGCGGGCCACGATCTGGGGCGCGCGCAGGCCGACATAATGCCAGAGCTGTGCATCGCCATTGCCCGGATAGGCGAGGATGTCGCCCGAATTGCCGAGCAGGTCGAGCATCTGCAGTACGACCACCAGCATGGCCAGCACGGCGAGCGTGCGGGTCAGGAACAGCCGCACCATGTACCAGCTGACCTGGCGCGAGGGGAAGAAATCGAACTGCATGGGGTCAGGCTGCTCCTTGCGCCGGCTCGCCACGCCGCGTCACGAAGCGCAGCAGGCGGCCGATCTGCTTGCCGAGCTTGGCGAAGGCATATTCCAGCGCCGCTATCGGCTGTCCGCCGGGGCGGTGGGCGATGACATGATACATCCAGAAGATCAGCCCGGATGCCAGCAGGAACGGCCCCCATAGCGCGATGATCGGGTCGATCTTGCCCAGCGAGCCGATGCTTTCGCCATATTGGTTGATCTTGTGATAGGTGACGATGAAGACGATCGAGAGGAACACGCCGAGCGCCGAGGTCGAGCGCTTGGGCGGGATCGCGAAGGCGAGCGCGGCCATCGGCAGCAGCATCATCATCACCACTTCGACCATGCGGAAATGGAAGTTGGAGCGGACCTCGTTGCGCAGCTTGGTCGGCGTGGCGGGATCACGCCCCATCGAGAAGAGTTCGGGCAGGGTCTTTTCCCGGTCGACGTCGCGGCCGCGGAAATTCTCGATCTGCGGCAGGTCGATCGGCAGATCGTGGCTGGAGAAGGAGAGGATGCGCGGCGTCTTGTACTTGGGCGCATCGTTCACCAGCACGCCGTCGCGCAGGCGGAAGATGATGGTGTCGGGATCGTCGGTGGCGAGGAAGGCGCCCTGGGCCGCCGTGACCGCGACCGACTGGCCGTCCTTGCCGACGGCGCGGACGAAGATGCCGCGCAGGTTGCGCCCTTCGTCCAGGCTGCGTTCGATCCGCAGGGTCATGCGCTTGCCCAGGCTGGTGAATTCGCCGACCTTGATCGACGCGCCCAGCGCGCCCGAGCGCAGTTCGAAGCGCAGCGCCTCATAGGCGTGGCGGGACAAGGGCTGGACCCAGCCGACGATGCCGAGGTTGAGCAGGGCGAGGGCGAAGGCGAACATGTAGGGGACGCGCAGCAGCCGGCCATAGGAGAGGCCGACGGCGCGCATCACGTCGAGTTCGGACGAGGTGGCAAGCTTGCGGAAGGCGAGCAGGATGCCGAGCATCAGCCCGATCGGAATGCCGAGCGAGAGATATTCGGGCAGCATGTTGGCGAGCATGCGCCACACGACGCTGACGGGGCCGCCTTCGGCCGCGACAAAATCGAACAGGCTCAACATCTTGTCGAGCACCAGCAGCATCGCGGCGATCACCAGCGTGCCAAGCAATGGCAGCGCGATCAGGCGGGCGAGATATCGGTCGATGGCAGTCAGCATTTCTCTATGTCGTCGTCCCATCACCATGTTTTGGCCGCAAACCCCGCCCATATGCGAGTCAGCTAATAAAAGAGTCGCGGGGCGAACAGGGGCTCGCCGTCCGATCACATCGGGCGGCTATAGCTTCCAGGAGTCTGATGGTCATGTTGAAAGTTGCAATGGGTCTGATGCCGGTGGCGGTTCTGTTGGCCGCAACGCCTGCCTTGGCCCATGGTCAGGAAATCACGAACGATCTGTCCCGTTGCGCCGCGTCGGCCAAGGGGCCGGCGGTGCTGGTCGATGTGCGCGGCTTTGCCGAGGCGACCGGCCGCGTGCGCATGCAGTCCTATCACGCCACCAAGGCGAGCTGGCTGACCAAGGGCGAATGGCTGAACCGGATCGACACCGTGGTCCGCCCGTCCGAAGGCGGCATGCGATTCTGCATGCCGATTCCGGAGCCGGGCAAATATGGCATCGCCGTGCGGCATGACCGGGACGGCAATGGCAAGACCGACATTTCACGGGATGGCGGCGGCTTTTCGAACAATCCGTCGATCAACATCTTCAATCTGGGCAAGCCGTCGGTCGACAAGGCCGCCTTCTATGCTGGACCGGGCGTGACCCGGATCACCATCAACCTCAAATATATGTAAGGTCGTCATGGTTCGCGTCGCGCTCCTGTCCAATCCCAAGTCCACGGGCAACCGGCAGACCCTGCCGCGCGTGCGCAGCTATTGTGCCAACAACCCGGACATCTTCCATTATGAGGTCGAGCATGTCGACCAGATCGGCCGCGCGCTGCAGACGATTGCGCGGGTCGATCCGGCCGTCATCGTCATCAATGGCGGCGACGGGACGGTGCAGGCGGCGCTGACCGAACTCTATCAGGGCGAGCATTTCTGCGGTCGGGTGCCCCCGATCGCGGTGCTGCCCAATGGCAAGACCAACCTGATTGCGCTGGACCTGGGCATCCATGGCGACCCGATCAAGGCGCTGGAGCGCATCGTCGAGATCGCCAAATCGGGCCTGGGCGACCATGTCGTGCAGCGCGAACTGATCGCGCTCACCGACGGGCAGACGACCCGTCCGGTGCTGGGCATGTTCCTGGGCGGTGCGGGCCTGGCCGACTATATCCTCTATTGCCGGGACAAGATCTATCCGCTGGGCCTGTCCAACGGGTTCAGCCATTTCCTGACCGCGCTCGCCGTGCTGGCGTCGCTGGTTTTCGGCATTCGTGCCCGATTCCTGCCACAATCGAGCCACCCGGTCAGCATCTCGCTGATGCGCGAGGGGCAGTTGGCGGGGCGCTTTTCGGTCTTGATCGTGACCACGCTGGAGCGGTTGCTGCTGGGCGTCGATCCGGGTGACAGCCGCCGTGGCAACATGAAGCTGATGGCGGTCGACCAGAGCGTTTCGGCGCTGCTGCGCCTGGTATGGGCCAGCGTCTTCCGCCGGATGGGCAAGCAGCAGATGCAGGGCATCCATCTGGAGCAGGGCGACACGATCCGCATCGAGGGCGCGCAGAGCAGCGTGATCCTGGACGGCGAAATCTTCCGCGCGTCGGAAGGCAAGCCGATCCTGCTGCGCTCAACCAAACCGGTGCCCTTCCTGCGCCTGGCCGCCTGAGATCGGCCGAGCGGCGGGGGCTGTTTCGGTGCCTCGCTGAATGATCGGGATGGGTGGTTCGCGGCCATCCCGACCAACGTCATGCTGAACTTGTTTCAGCATCCATCGGGCCCAACAAAATATTGGTCTTATGGGAGGAATGGACCCTGAAACAAGTTCAGGGTGACAATGATGGTGAGGGCGGCTTTTATGGTCGCTTCCCGAAAATCTAGACTTGTCCTCGCCACCTAGTCGCGTGGCACCGCCACATCTACGGCGCCGGGGGCGATCTTTACCGTGACCGGGGTTTTTGCCAGAACTTCGCCGTCGATCGATATCTTTTGCGGCGGGTGGCAGGCGAGCTTGAACTGGCGGCCGTGGAATTCCTCGGTATGGGCGTTGCGGTCGCGCAGCTTGAAGAATTTGGCATACCAGTCCCAGGCGAGGCGCGGCTTGGAGCGGCCGACGACGGCCTGGATCACGATCTCGCCGGTATCGACGGCAGCATGGTCCGACAGCTCCACCCCGCCATGATAGGGGCCGTTGAGGATGCGCACTTCGGTCGACCACAGGCGCCGTTCCTTGACCCCGTCGTCGATGGTCAGGCGGAAGGCGCGGAAGCCGACCGAGCATTTGACCGCCCAGAGCAGATAGCCGATGCGGCCGAGATAGCGTTTGAGCTTGTGCGGCACGGTCTGGCCGATCATCGGCGACAGGCCCAAGGACGCGGCATTCACGAAATAGTCGCGATCGATCATGCCCAGATCCACGCGGCGGCGCTGGCCGGTGGCGGTGGCGCGGACCGCGCCGTCGAGGTCGAGCGGCAGGCCCAGCGTGCGGGCAAAGCTGTTGGCGGTGCCGAGCGGTAGCACGCCGAAGACGCAATCCTTGCCGACCAATTCGTCGACCGTGCCCGACATGGAGCCATCGCCGCCGCCGACGATGACCATCGGCGCGCCGCTCTCCACCGCCTGGCGGACGGTGGCGGCCATCTGTTCGGGATCGTCGACCGCATGGGCCGCGATTAGCTCGACGCCGGCTGCTTCGAGTTTTTCCTTGGCCTGATTGAAATTGTCCTGACCGCGTCGGCTATGGGCGTTGACGACGAGGATCGCCTGCCGGGGGAGCGTTTTCGTTTCCATGCCGCAATAACACCGTGCGGCGATTTCGGGTCCATCGGAAACGAATAGCGATGGATTCGTTGGGGAGGCATGGCCCGTATCGCCCATCTGTCCGACATTCATTTCGGCGCGCATGATCCGCGCATCGTCGACGCCGCCACCGCCTGGCTGGAGGAGCGCCGGCCCGACCTGGTCGTCATCAGCGGCGACCTGACCCAGCGTGCGCGGGTGGAGCAGTTCAGGGCGGCGGCGGCCTGGCTTAATCGCCTGCGCGCGGCGGGGCTGAAGATATTGGTGATCCCCGGCAATCATGACGTGCCGCTGTTCGACGTGGTGCGACGCTTCGCCCGGCCGCTGGCGCGCTACAAGCGCTATATCAGCCGCGATCTCTGTCCCTTCTACGAGGATGACGAGGTCGCGATACTGGGCCTCAACACCGCCCGGTCGCTGACGATCAAGGACGGGCGGATCAACCATGACCAGATGGACCGGCTGCGCGCGAGTTTCGCGCAGGTCGCGCCGGCCAAGACCCGCATCCTGGTGACCCATCATCCGCTGTTCGCCATGCCGATCGGCCGGGGCGGGGAGTTGAGCGAGGCGGTGGGGCGGCATGAGGATGCGGTGCAGGCGGCGTGCGAGGCGGGTGTCCATGTCGCGCTGGCCGGGCATTTCCACCGCACCTATGCGGAGGCCGCGCAGAAGATGGTGGCGCATAGCGGCGGGGCGCTGGTGATCCAAGCGGGGACGGCGACATCCACCCGGCTGCGCAATGCCGAGCCGCAAAGCTTCAACTGGCTGCATGTCCGGCGCAGCAATGCGATCGAGCTGCAGGTGATCGTCTGGGACGGCAACGCGTTTCGCCGGGCCAGCCATGTCGACTATGTGCGGGAAGGCGAGGCATGGACGGGACGGGACGTGATCGATCCGCCAACGGTTGGCAGCGTGGCTGTGCTACAAGGGACAGGCTGAGGCAGGAGTCTTCGATCGGTCGCAATTCTCCCTAAAAAACAATGATTCATGTTGCATCGGCGAAGCGATTGACCAAAGGCGATGGGCTTGCGGACCCAGGGAGTGTCAGTTGGTCGGATCATTGTCCCATCGGATTGTGGTGCTGTGCGGCATATTGTGCGTGGTGATGGTGCTGCTCGCCGGGCTGTTGCTCGACGGGTCGGCGCAGATGCGCGGCAGCCTGGGCTGGGTGACCCATTCCTCGCAGGTGCTCAAGACCGCGAACCGGACGCTGGGCCATCTGCAGGAAGCGGAGTCGGGACAGCGCGGCTATGTGCTGACCCGCAATCCCGAATTTGCCGAGACCGTTGCCGCCGAAATCGCCGCCGCCAAGCATGATGCGGCCGCGCTGGTCAAGCTGACGGCCGACAATCCGCCGCAGAATGAACGGGCGCAGCAGGTGCGTGCGCTGGTGACGGAACGGGCCGCGAGCCTGGAGAAGTCGGCGGCCATGACCCGCGCGGGCGACTTTGCCGGGGCGCAGGCGTCGACCGCGACCGGACGCGGCCGTTATCTGATGTTGATGGTCGAGGCGCGTGTCGGCGACCTGCTGGCCGAGGAGCGTTCGCTGTCGGTCGAGCGCATGGGCGCGGTGGAACGGCGGCTCAACTATATTCGCTGGCTGGTGCTGCTGGGCACGCCGCTGACGGTGGCGATCATCGTCATCATGGGCGTTGCGCTGATCCGCGGCATCCGCCGTCCGGTCGATGCGATGATGACGGTGATGGGCAAGCTGGGCGCGGGCGACCGCAGTGCGCGCATCGATGTCGAGATGCGGTCAAGCGAGTTCGAGCGGCTGGCCGGCGGCTATAATGAAATGGCGCGCGAGTTGGAGGCGGCGGTTGCCGACCAGGTGGACAGCGAGGGGCGGCTGAAGATCGCCAACCAGGAACTGAGCGCCAATGCGCAGGTGCTGCGCGAACGGGGCGAGGTGATCGAGCTGCTGGGCGGCATGGCCCACCGGATGCAGGCGGCCCGCACCGACGAGGAACTGGCGTCGATCATCCGGGTGTTCGTGCCGCGTGTGCTGCCCGATATTCCCGGTGCCCTCTATGCCCATAATAATTCCCGCAACCTGCTGGTGCCGATCGCGGCCTGGGGCGGGCTGGAGGTCGAGCAGGCGGGCTTTGCGCCCGACCAGTGCTGGGCGCTGCGGCGCGGGCAGAGTCATTATGTGACCGAGCAGGGATCGGACATCGTCTGTGCCCATGTCGGGGCCGAGGCGGACCATTATCATTGCGAGCCGCTGCTGGCCGGTGGCGAGGTGATCGGCGTGCTGTATCTGCGCGGTGTGGTGGGGGCCGAAAACCGGTTCCGCCTGACCGTGCTGACCGAGAATATCGCGTCGGCCCTGGTCAACCATCGCCTGCAGCGCGGCCTGCGCGAACAGACGATCCGTGATCCGCTGACCAGTCTGTTCAACCGCCGCTACATGGAAGAGACGCTGGCGCTGGAGATTGCGCGGGCTACGCGCACCGGTAGCCCGCTGAGCCTGGTGATGTGCGACGTCGACCATTTCAAGCGCTTCAATGACGAGTTCGGCCATGAGGCGGGCGACGCGGTGTTGCAGGCGGTCGCGACGGAAATGCGCAGCCGCTTCCGCGACGGCGATGTCGTCTGCCGCTTTGGCGGCGAGGAGTTCACCATCATCGCGCCGGGCACGTCGGCCGTGGTGCTGGCCGACCGGGTGGAGATCGTCCGCCAGGCGATCAGCGAGCTGATGGTCAACCAGGGTGGGCGCACGCTGGGGTCGACGACCATGTCCTTCGGCGTCGCTACCTGGGAAGAGAGCATGGAGCGCGACGGCTCGACACTGATCAAGGCGGCCGATGCCGCGCTCTATCGCGCCAAGCGCGAGGGGCGGAACCGGGTGGTGCTGGACGCACGGGCGGAAGCGCTGTCAGCCTGACCGAGGTGGCCTGAAAGGGGCGGCGGAAAATAGGAAAATCGCCGCTTAACTTCGCATATTTCCCGCACATTTCGACATTTTATGTCGATGGTTGGAAATTTCCTTGCGTCGTCCTGCTTGCCTGACTTGAGAAAGAGCCGGGCGCGATCATGGCAGTTCGGCGCGCTGTAGGACAGCGGGCCGTTTCATGCGGGCTGGAGGCTGTCGGCGATCGCGCGCAGATGGGTGAGCGCCGGATTGCGGGCGTCGGGGCGGACCATCAACAGTTGCTCGACCATCGGCGCGTCGACCAGCGGCACGAAGCGCACGCTGGTCATGGCGAGCCGCCGCAGCGATTCCGGCACGATCGCGACGCCCAGCCCTTCGCCGACCAGGCTGACGATCGTCTGCTGCAACTGGGTTTCGAGCAATATGGCGGGTGGCGCGGCCAGCCAGCCCAGGATTGCGCGGCGCAGCGTGGGCGTCACATCCGCGGGCGAGAGGATGAAGCGTTCGCCGGCCAACTGGTCGGGGGTGAGGGCGCTGGCACTGGCCAGATGATGGTCCGACGGGACGACGGCGGCGAGCGGCTCACGATAGAGCGGGCTGGTGGCGAGGCCGCGCCGGGCACCGGGATCGAAGCCGATGGCGGCGTCGAAGCGCCCCTCCATCACGCCGTCGGCCAGCATCATCGGCAGCGTTTCGCGCAGGTGCAGCGTCACGTCGGGATGGGCGGTGGCAAAGCGGCGGGTGAGCAGGGGCACGCTGCTATAGGCGGCATGCATCATGAAGCCGATCGTCAGTTCGCCAAGATCGCCGGACTGCCAGGCGCGCGCGTCGCGACAGGCGCGGTCGAGCGCGGCGATTATCTGTCGCGCATCCTCCAGGAAGCGGGCGCCGGCGGGAGTCAGCACGGCGCGGCGGGAATGGCGCTCAATCAGGCGGACGCCCAGTTCCTGTTCCAGTGCAGCCACCTGACGACTGAGCGGCGGCTGGGTGACGTGCAGCCGTTCGGCCGCGCGGCCAAAATGCAGCGTTTCGGCGACGGCGACGAAATAGCGGAGCTGGCGAATATCAATCATACGCAATCGGTATCAATCATTCCATGCAATGGCATTGGTATGCATCGATCGGACGGCGTAGGCGAGCGCTGTTTCCGCTGCCCCGAAAGTCCGTCCGATGTTGTCCGTGCTGCTGATCGTCCTGCCCATTTTCGCGCTGATCGGGGCGGGATGGATCGCCCGCAGGAGCGGCGTGCTGGGGCCGCATGCGACCGGCGAGATCAATCGCTTCGTGGTGTGGCTGGCGCTGCCGGCGCTGCTGTTCGACATCGTTGCCAAGGCGCGGTGGAGCGACATCTGGCAGCCCGGCTTCATCGCCGTCTTCGGCATCGGCGCAGGGCTGAGCTTTGCCGCGACGCTGTTGCTGCGGCGACGCGGGGGACGGCATCTGGCGGATGCGACGGTCGATGGACTGAACGCGGGCTATGCCAATACCGGTTTCATCGGTTTTCCGCTGGCGGCGACGATATTGGGGCCGGCATCGCTGGCGCCGACCCTGGTGGCGACGATCATTACCGTCTGTGTGCTGTTTGCCGTGGCGCTGATCCTGATCGAGATCGGCGTGCAGAGCGAGCGACGGCCGGGGCATATGATGGCCAAGGTCGCACGGTCGCTGGCGACCAATCCGCTGCTGGTCGCACCGCTGGTCGGTGGGCTGTTCCTGGCCTTCGCCATTCCGCTGCCAGGGGCGCTGGACAAGTTCCTGTCGCTGCTGGGCGGTGCGGCATCGCCCTGTGCGCTGGTCGCGCTGGGGCTGTTCATTGCCGAAAAGAGGGAGGGCGCCCCGCCGCCGGCGGGTGCGGTGGGGTTTCTGGTCGGCATGAAATTGCTGGCGCAGCCGCTGCTGACCGGGGCGCTTGCGCTGATCTTCCGCCTGCCGCCGGCGCTGGCGGCGACGGCGGTGCTGATGGCGGCGCTGCCGACCGGCACCGGTCCGTTCATGGTCGCCGAATTCTATGGCCGGGAAGCGGGCATCACCGCGCGGGTGGTGCTGGTCTCCACCATCGCCTCGCTGGTGACCATTACCCTCTATCTGAGCCTGCGCTGAGCATCAGGGCGACAGGGCGTTGGGCTTTCACGCGCAAGGACAGGCCGTTAACAAAATAAATACTCGTCTTTGCTCTGCTGACGGCGCAGGTTTTGCTGCTCCGATGGCGAATGAAGATGGGGGCCGGACTTGCGGCGACGGATCATTATCTTTCTGGCCCTGATATTGGCGATATTGGCGATCGTCATTCCACTGGCACTGACCGTCCATTTTTCGCGCGAGCGGGCGATCGCCGCCGAGCGCGCGCATATGCAGGAATATGCCAACTGGACGCTGCTGCGCGCCGAACAGGTGCTGACCGACGCCAAGGATGTGCTGGCGCAGGTCGGCAAGGGCGATTGTTCCGTCGGCCATATCGAGCGGATGCGCCAGTTGGCGATCGACAGCGGGGCGGTGGAGGAGGTGGGCCATTATGATGGCGATCGGCTGGCCTGCACCGGTTGGGGCAAGGTGCCGGCGGATGTCGTCATCGGGCGCGGGACGCCTTCGGCGACGCTGGCGGGCGGTTATGCGCTGCATCTGCATGTGAAGCCGCGCATCAGCCATGCCCGCGAGGTAATGGTGCTGGGCTATCGCGACCATAATGTGCTGATCCTGCCGCAGCGGCTGGTCGATGTCTTGTCCGACAGCCACATGATCCTGGGCATCGCGACGCGGCAGGGGACGCTGATCGCCATTACCGGGCGGGCCAATGACGGGCTGGTGGGACAATTGAGCCGGCAGGCGATGACCGGGATGGACGATACGGACATCTATGCGTCGGTGCAGCGCGGCGACCTGACCGCCTTTGCCATTGCCGACCGCAGCGCCATCGATGCGAAGCTGGGCGGCGAGATGCGCCTGTTATTGCCGATCGGGCTGGTGGCGTCCGCGATCCTGATGCTGCTGATCCTGTGGGTGTCGCGCCAGCGCCTGTCGCCGGAAAAGGAACTGAAGCTGGCCATCCGCAAGCGCGAGTTCCAGGTTCATTATCAGCCGCTGATCGAGCTTGCGACCGGCTATTGCGTGGGCGCCGAGGCGCTGGTGCGGTGGCGGCGGCCCGATGGCCGGTGGATAGCGCCCGACCTGTTCATCCCGCTGGCCGAGCAGAGCGGGCTGATCCTGGACATTACCGACCATGTGATCGAGCAGGTGGTGGCGGACCTGCACGCCATGCTGCTGGCCGAGCAGCAGGTGCATGTGGCGATCAACATCTCCGCGCGCGACCTGGAAAGCGGCCGCTTCCTGGACGTGCTGGAGCGCGAGATAGCCAAGGCCGGGATCGCGCCGGGCCAGATCTGGCTGGAGGTGACCGAGCGCAGCCTGATCAACCCGGACACGGCGCGCGCGACCATCGCCCGCGCGCGCGATGCCGGGCATCTGATGGCGATCGACGATTTTGGCACCGGCTATTCCAGCCTGTCGTTGCTGGAAACATTGCCGCTCGACGCGCTCAAGATCGACAAATGCTTCATCGACGCGATCGGCCGGGATGCGGCGGCCAGCGTGGTCACGCCCCATATCATCGGGATGGGGCGGGCGCTGAAGCTGAACCTGATCGCCGAAGGGGTGGAGACGCGCGAACAGGATGCCTATGTCCGCAAGGCCGGCGTCCAGTTCGCGCAGGGTTGGTATTATGCCAAGGCGTTGCCGGCGGACGAGTTCATGGCTTTCTACCGCGACTATAATCGGGGCAAGCGATCCCGCTTCCTGAGCGTCGCGGCCTGAGGATCAGTCCTTGCCCTTGAGCGCGGCGGCCAGCGAGACGGTGGCGCTGCCGCGGCGGGCGGCGGCGGCCTGGCTGGCGTCGGGTTTCCAGCCGGACAGATAGATGAGCGCCATCTGTTCGGCGGTGCGACCGTCGGGATCGGCGGCGTTGGCGAAATGGGCGGCGGCGCGCATCAGCACATCGCGCGACAGGGCGGGCGGGCGGGTGGCGAGCGCATTGCCCGCGCCCATGCCGCGCAGATCATGCATCAGCCGGACGATGTCGCCATAGCGGATATTGAGCGTCTCGCCATCGGCGACCGGCATGGCGAAGCCGGCGCGGCTCAAGAGATCGCCGGCCGAACGGACATCGACCTGGGGATGGACATGCTGGCCGGGCCGGTCGCCCTCGGCCGCGAGCAGGGCGGATTTGAGGCGCGGCAGGCTCCCGGCGCCGGCAAAAGCGGCAAGCATGAGCCCGTCAGGCCGCAACACACGGCGTATCAGGATCAGCGCGCCGGGCAGATCATTGACGCTGTCGAGCGTGCCGCAGGCGATGACCAGGTCGAAACTGTTATCGGCAAAGGGCAGGGCATCCTCGTCCGCCTGCACGCCGCCGGCCCGCTGCGCGGCGAGGAAGCCGGGATCGGCGCAGGCGACGCGCTTGCCCATGGCTTCGAGCGCGGCCTTCGCGCTGCCGTCCGGGTAGCCGACAAGCAGCACTTCGGGCAGGTCGCGCTGCACATCGGCCAGCCGTTCGAGCAGTTCGTCCAGCATCGCGCGGTGGAGGAAGTCGTGATCGGCAAAGGCGCCGAGCATCCGGTCGCGGTGACGGGCGCGCAAGGCGCGGTCGAAAATGTCGGGGCGGGTTTCGGGGGCAGTCATGGCGGGCCTTGTGCATCGGGGACGAAGCGGGGACAAGGCAGATGATGTCGCTGGTCCCGCTTCTCAAGACCGTGATGCGTCCGGTCATGGATTATGCCCTTCCGCCCCGCTGCCCCGGATGCGGCGCGATCGTCGGCGCGGATCATGGTTTCTGCCTCGATTGCTGGAGCGGGATGCGGTTTCTGGGGCCGCCCTGCTGCGCGCGCTGCGGCCTGCCGTTCGAGCATGAGATGGGCGAGGGCGCGGCCTGTGGCACCTGCCTGGCCCAGCCGCCGCCGTTCGACAGCGCGCGGGCGGTGCTGGCCTATGGCGATGTCGCGCGGACGGTGGCGCTGCGGTTGAAATATGGGCGGCGGATCGGCCTGGCCCGGCTGGTGGCGGGGCAGATGTTGCGCCATGTGCGGCCGGAGATGGAGGACGCGCTGATCGTGCCGGTGCCGCTGCACCGCTGGCGGCTGTGGGCGCGCGGTTTCAACCAGTCGGCGCTGATCGCCGATCATCTGGGGCGGCTGACGGGGCTGGCGGTGGATAAGCATGGCTTGCGCCGGGTGAAGCGGACGCAGCCGCTGCGGGGGATGAATCCGAAACAGCGGGCGCAGGCGGTGCGCGGTGCCTTTGCACTGGGGGCGGGCCATAAGTTGGCCGGGCGGGTGATATGGCTGGTCGATGATGTGCATACCAGCGGAGCGACGGCGGCGGCCTGCGCCAAGCTGCTCAAGGCCGGTGGCGCGCGCGAGGTGCATCTGCTGTGCTGGGCGCGGGCGTTACCCAGAACCGGTGACGATTGACAAAGTGCGCATTCCCCCCAATTTCGGGGCAAAGGAGTTTTACCGAGATAATGGCAAAGGTCGAAATCTATACCAAGGACTGGTGCGGCTATTGCGCGCGGGCCAAGGCACTGCTGGAGGGCAAGGGTGTTGCCTTCGAGGAATATGACATCTCGCTGGGCGGTCCCAGGCGCGAGGAAATGCTGGAGCGGGCGCCGGGGCGCACCACCGTGCCGCAGATCTTCATCGACGGCCAGCATATCGGCGGCAGCGACGACCTTGCCGCGCTGAACCGCGAGGGCAAGCTCGACCCGCTGCTGGGGCTGTAACTCCGATGCGCGCCGCGATTCTGCAGATGACGACCGGGATCGACCCGGCCGCCAATGCCGCCGCGATTGAGGAGGCTGCGGCGCGCGCCAAGGGGGAGGGGGCGGACATGCTCTTCACTCCGGAAATGGCGGGCTATCTGGACCGCGATCGCAAGCGCGCCGCGGAAACGCTGCGCGGCGAGGCGGACGATATCGTGCTGGCCGCGGTGCGCGAGGCGGCGGCGCGCGAGGGGCTGTGGGTTCATATCGGATCGCTGCCGCTCAAGGATGCGCGCAGCGACGGGCGCTGGGCCAATCGCAGCTTCATGATCGACGATCAGGGCGAAATACGGGCGCGCTACGACAAGATCCATCTGTTCGACGTCGACCTGGCATCGGGCGAAAGCTGGCGCGAATCCTCGGTCTATGGGCCGGGGGAAAGCGTGGTCGCGGTCGATACGCCCTGGGCGCGGATGGGCTTTTCCATCTGCTACGACATGCGCTTTCCCGATCTCTATCGGGCGCTGACCAATGCGGGGGCGACGGTGCTGCTGGCGCCGGCGGCCTTCACCGTGCCCACGGGGCAGGCGCACTGGCACGTCCTGCTGCGCGCCCGCGCGATCGAGGCAGGCTGTTTCCTGATCGCCGCCGCGCAGGCGGGCGCGCATCAGGACGGGCGCACCACCTATGGCCATAGCCTGGTGGTCGATCCATGGGGCGATGTGCTGCTGGACATGGGCGAGGGGGCGGGGCTGGCCCTTGCCGATCTCGACCTTGGCCGCGTAGAGGCGGTGCGCGGGCGGGTGCCTGCCATCGCCAATCGGCGCGTGATACCGCAGGATGTTGAGATCAGGTGATCGTTTTTGACCTTAAGTGCGAGGGCCAGGGCCATGTCTTCGAGGCCTGGTTCGGCTCCAGCGCAGACTATGCGGACCAGAAGGAACGAGGCCTGCTCGCCTGTCCGCTGTGCGGCGATACGCGGGTCGGCAAGGCGCTGATGGCGCCGGCGGTGGCGGCCAAGGGCAACCAGCGGCGCGAGATCGTGCCGTCGCAGCCGCAGCAGCCGGCGGCCGAAGCGGAGACTGCACCGGTGGCGGCCGGGCCGGACGAGGCGAAGATGCGCGCGCTGGTCGAGGCGCTGGCGGACGCGCAGAAGAAGGTGCTGGAAGGCTCCACTTGGGTCGGGCGGGGCTTTGCCGAGCAGGCGCGGGCCATGCATTATGGCGAGCAGGACAAGGGCAGCATCCATGGCGAGGTCGCCCCGGCCGAGGCCAAGGCGCTGGCCGAGGAAGGCATCAATGTCGCGCAACTGCCCTTTCCGGTGATTCCGCCCGAAGCGAAGAATTGACCGCGCGCGCCGCGCATAATAGAGCCGGCGCTGCGTGCACCCGTAGCTCAGCAGGATAGAGCATCAGATTCCTAATCTGAGGGCCATGGGTTCGAATCCCGTCGGGTGCACCATTTTTTTCCAATAAAATCAAAGATTTGAAGCTCTGACCTTGTTGCTTCACAGGGGCGGAAACGCCTCGCATCATACGTTTTATCATACGGTTGAGGTAACTGAGGGTAAGCTTGGGTAACGTCCGCGCCCCTCAACCCCGCCAGCGTATGATGATGCGTATGATTCGACAGAGGTCGGATTATGGAACTGAAGTGGAATCATCAGGCGCTGGTCGCACTGAAATTTGAGAGTGCGAGATACATAGATCCCAAAGGTAACCGGCTCTCGCTGGTCGTCACCAAGACCAGCAAAATTTGGCGGTGGCAGGCGCGGGTGAATGGCGTGCCTCGGACGCTCACGCTGGGGAAGTTTCCAGCCGTGGGGCTGGCGGACGCTCGCGCAAAGGCCGGTGCGATCCAAGCCGATCACGACGCAGGCATTGATGTGCATGTCAAATATGGCGCTGGCTTGGCGGCCACGGATGTTACGCCGGTGGTTGAGGCAAAGCGCGCAGGTATGACCTGTCAGGAAGCTTGGGGTCGCTACATCAGCGGCCTCAAGGCAGGCACAAACGTCCACGGCAAAGCGCGTAACAAGCCCCGGACCATCATCGAGAAAGAGGGAATGTGGAAGAGGCTATGGGCTGGCAAAATCGGTGACACGATGATGGATGAAGTGAACGAAGAGGCGCTTTACGATATCATTCAAGGGCTGCGCGATGACGGCCATATGGGCGCGGCAAATTCGACGACGCGCTACATCAAAGCGTTCTTCAAATGGGCGAAGCTGGAAAAGCGCACCACGGGTCTGATGATCAATGTTGCGGAAGACCTCCCTGTGTCGAAGCTGGAAGCGCGGGATCGTTGTCTATCCGAAACGGAAATTCGATATTTGTGGGATGCTCTGGAGCACGAAGATGAAATCTGGGCGGACGGTTATCGACTGGCGCTGCTGACCGGTCAGCGCAAACTGGAGATATTCGGTGCGCTTCGGAGCGAAGTTGATGTCGCGGCGCGGCACATCATGATTAGCGCTGATCGGATGAAACACAACCGAGTGCACGTCGTGCCGCTTTCGGATCAAGCATGGGAAATCGTCGATCGTCGTTTGAAAGCGACGACATCGAAATATCTGTTTCCGGTGGATCATGGAAAAACTCACCTGACATGCTTTTCGAAGCGGCAGGCGGCCATCAAGGCAGCGGTGGCAAAGTTGGCGGCAGCCGATGGCGTCGAAGTGGCGCATTGGTCTTTCCATGACTTGCGGCGCACCGCCTCGACCATGATGAACGGCCTGCGGGACAAGCGCGGCAACCGCTTGGTCGCCAAGGATCATATCGAACGCGTTCTGAGCCACGTTCTGGGTGGTGTCGAAGGCACCTATGATCGCAATGACTACTACGCAGAAAAGCGGCGGGCGTTGAAACTGTGGGCCGATCATCTCGACACGGTCATCAACCAGTCAGAACGTGCGATGGCTGCATGACACAGAAAGGCCCGCCAATGGCGGGCCTTTTCTTTGTTCTCCAGCGCGACCCGGTTTGAACTTAAAGTGTATGGACTTGTCCATCGCCCCAGAAGCTGTTGCGCATGTGGGCCTCATACCCCTCCCATTCCGACTTCGACCACCACCGGCCATTGACCTCCATATAGAAGCGATCCGCGTCCGTGGCCTCGACAGGACGCACCCGGCGGCTTGCCGGGAAGGCGATCACATTGTCGTTGTCGTGCTGGTTGTCATGGTCGGGCTGATGCTTGTTCATGATGGTCCTCCCCCGGTCTGGTGACTCATCGACCCGGCCGGAAGGGTGCGATGAAGGGTTCCCGCGCAGCCCCGCGCCGCGCAGATGAAGTGATTGATGATTTCGGAAAATTGGTGACCGCGATGGGCGGTCTGGTGGGGAGGTCAACGCCTCCCCAGATCGTCAGGCTGCGATGGCGCGCAGAAAGGCGATTTCTTCGTCCGCAAGGCTATGCGCACCGTTGACCGCTAGCCAATTGGTGAAGGCATCGACATCCCCTTCGAACCAAATGTCTTTGTTACGGACGTCCAGTTCGAAATCGTGGCTTTTCACTTTCAAGCCATTTTTCAGATCGAACATTGCCACGTTGCCCGCTGCCATCGGTCGCCCCATAAGTAGGAAATCGCGGACGCGAAGTTAGCGTCCGCGCTCGTGGTGTAATTTCCGGTGTAGATTGAGGTGATCGCATGGGGTTGGGCATGCCCAACCCCATGCGATTTCGAACTCGGTGGCCACCGGGCTCATCGGTAAGGTGGAGTTACCACACTTCACACGC
>NZ_JBSXOQ010000022.1:0-2366 GCF_056859495.1 Sphingobium sp. L-44
ATGCAGATCGAGGGCATGGCCGCCCTTGCCACACCCATAACCGAGGAGGTTCAGCCGCTACAGATTACACCCAAGGCCGCCTGAAAATGCAGCCCGATGGCCAGCACCGAAATTACACCACATTGACGGACGTGACCGACGATCGATGGCGAAATCTATTTTATGACGTTCGCGGAAGATTGCGGCGTGTCCTCGGATCGAACGCCATATATCGCATTAAAAAAGCTCCGCGGAAAAGTGGATAGAGCGGCACGGATGATGGGCATTTCGATGATTGCCATGATGGAAATTCAACCCATCATGAACCATCCCCAGAAAGGCAAAGGACGAACCTTACTCCTCAACGTCCATGCGATAGCCATCGCCAAATCTAAGAAAAAAATGCGCTTGGCGATGGAGAAAATCAACAAGAGCCGTGCTTGGAAGGTCGCATTAGGGATTCTGCCTGTTCATAGAAAGAAGGCAGGGCGCACCAAGGCCGACGCAAGACGGATGTTCGCATATATGGCCAAGGTGCCTACGGATGCGAAGAATCTCATGCCAAACAACCGGAAGCCGGGCAGGCATCTGCTTATGTCGACAAAGGCCGGATACCGGCCGGAATTGGCTTTGCGGATACATGAAGCGTTATCTCAGATACGCATTTGCGATGTTTTGTTCACGTCGGGGCCAGCCCTTCGTGCTGTCCGCACAGCGGTGAAGCGGGATTTAGTTTCATGGCACAAAGCGCGGCTGGAGACGCATTCCTTCAACCCAATCGACTTTGACGCCGCCGAATTATGGAAGGAGTTGAGAAAGGAAAATGGATCGAAACATTTCCAACCTTTTGTGATCGTGTAGCCGATTTCGCTCAACTGACGGCGGGGTAATTACACACCCCGCCGATATACACCTCTTAAAACCGCCCCAGCAGCCTTTCAGCGCCGATCGACCGCCTCTCACGGACAACTGCCGCTTCTGCTCTCAAAGCGCCAGCGGCGCGGGAAAATCAGACGCTCTGATAGTCTACCGTTGCCTCGCTCCGGCTTGTTCTGCCGGATGCTGTGAGGCACAATCGTTCGATGCCGTCATCCTCATTCGAAAAAGTAGCTTCAATCAAGCTCACTGACGTGACCGGCGAGGTGCGTGAAGCATCAGCGCTGTTTCATCAGGATCCTCAGTACCTTCATGCCAATCGCATTTCCCTGATCGGTAACCGCCAACACGATCTCGAAATGCTCGGATTTGGTGACGACGGCCTCACAGAGTGGCAATGTCATATCCGAACAGATTGGAAACTAAGCGACGATCCGAATTATGCCCATGTCCAACGCGGGAAGGGCATTCTTCGATCGACTGGCATGACACATGGCGTCATGATCGCCGACGATTCTATCCAACCGTTTGCCGAGATCGAAGTCATCGAGGCAATAGATGAACTGCACGCGGAAGGGATCAGCGGGCTCGAAATCGAATACTGGTTTTTGCAACGGCCTAAAGAAGATTGGTATATCCAGCGTCGCAACTGGAGCAAACCTGAGCCAATCAAGCTTACGGGATCTTGGAACAAAATTTCTTCGTTGGGCCTTAGGTTTCGTGGACAAAGGGTATCCATTGCAGGGCTGAGACGAGATTGACGAAGCCGAGGTAGGACTCTTTGGTTTTGTCGTATCGAGTTGCGATACGCCGCCAGTTCTTGAGTTTGTTGAAGAGGCGTTCGACAAGATTGCGCCAACGGTATTTTTCGCGATCGTGTGGGATTGGATCGCGCCGATTGCTTTTGGCGGGAATGACAGCCTCAACGTCAGCATTGGCCAATTCCTCGCGGATGGCATCTGCATCGTAGCCCTTGTCCGCCAACAATGCCTCGATCTTATGAGCAATCAAACGGAACAGCGGGCCAAAGCCTTGGATATCGTGGCTCTGGCCCGGCGTCAGGACAAAGCCGAGCGGTCGGCCTTTGGCATCGCAGCGGGCGTGGAGCTTTGTGCTGAATCCGCCTCGCGATCGGCCAAGCGCCTCGGTTTCCTGAGTCCCTTTTTTATGCCGACGGCACAATGATGTGCTCGGACCACGGTGCTGTCGATCATGTCCGCAGTGGCATCACGAGCCACCATTTCGCCCAGTGTCTCGAGCATCGCCTCGAACACCCCGGTCGTAACCCAGCGCCGGTAGCGGCGGAAAACGCTGTTCCACTTGCCATATTCATCCGGCAAGTGGCGCCATTGCGAACCTGTGCGGGCGATCCACATCATGCCTTCGAAATACAGCCGGTTGTCCTGTGCTGGACGACAGCCACGACCACGCTCAGATGGCAGTAATGTGCCGATGATCCCCCACTCGTCCTCCGTCAGCCCAATACGCTCGCCCAACGCCACCTCCAAAAG
>NZ_JBSXOQ010000023.1:0-6048 GCF_056859495.1 Sphingobium sp. L-44
GGAATGGATGGTCGCGCCGCACGCGATCGAAGCGGCGCACTGAGCCATGCTTGAGCCGCTTCAATATGCCCTCGGCGGACTGTCAGGCGCGCTGGTGGGCTTTGTCCTCGGGCTTGTCGGGGGCGGCGGGTCGATCCTCGCTGTGCCGCTGCTGCTATATCTCGTAGGCGTCCGCAATCCGCATGAGGCGATCGGCACCAGTGCATTGGCCGTCGCGGCCAATGCGCTTGCTGGCCTATGGAACCATGCCCATGCCCGCACCGTGAACTGGCGATGCGGGGGGATCTATGCTGCTGCCGGCGCCGTCGGTGCGCTCGGCGGCTCGACGCTCGGCAAGAGCATCGATGGGCACAAGCTGCTCTTTCTGTTCGCGATTCTGATGATCGTCGTGGCCGTGCTGATGTTTCGCGGTCGCGGCGACCAGGGCGTTGAGGGCGCGCAGTGCAACCGGGAGAATGTTGGCAAGGTCGTCGGCTATGGTCTCGGCACCGGCGCCTTTTCCGGCTTCTTCGGGATTGGCGGCGGCTTCCTCATCGTACCGGGCCTGATCGCGTCGACCCACATGCCCATTTTGCGCGCGATCGGTACCTCGCTCGTGGCGGTCGCGGCCTTCGGCCTGACGACGGCGCTCAATTACGCGCTTTCGGGCTATGTCCTTTGGGGCCTAGCCGGCGTGTTCATTGTGGGCGGCATTATCGGAAGCGTGATCGGCACGCGTGCGTCGCAGGTGCTGGCCGCCGAGAAAGGCCGGTTGAACAGCCTCTTTGCAGTCTTCGTGCTTGTCGTCGCCATCTACATGCTATTCAAGAGCTGGTCCGAACTAGCCAGCTGAACGGGGATATTCATGGACGCCATCATTCTCGCAAGGGCGCAGTTCGCCTTTACCGTGAGCTTTCATTTCCTCTTCCCGGCCTTTTCTATCGGGCTGGCGAGCTATCTGGCAGTGCTCGAAGCTCTGTGGCTGAAGACCGGCAAGGGCGTCTATGCCAACCTGTTCCGCTACTGGTTGAAGATATTCGCCGTCGTGTTCGCGATGGGCGTCGTCTCGGGTATCGTCATGTCATATCAGTTCGGTACCAACTGGTCGGTCTTCTCCGACAAAGCAGGCCCGGTTATCGGCCCGCTGATGGCCTATGAGGTGCTGACCGCCTTCTTCCTGGAGGCCGGATTCCTCGGCGTCATGCTGTTCGGCATCAACAAGGTCGGCCGCAAGCTGCACTTCGTCGCGACGCTTGCAGTAGCGCTGGGGACTTTTATCTCCGCATTCTGGATCCTGTCGGTCAACAGCTGGATGCAGACGCCGGTGGGGTATGAGATCGGCGCAAACGGCCAGTTCCTGCCGGGACCGAGCTGGCTGACAATCATCTTCAATCCCAGCTTCCCCTATCGGCTCTTTCACACGGTCCTTGCCGCCTATTTGACGACAGCTTTCATCGTGGGCGCGGTGGGTGCCTGGCATCTTCTCAAGGACCGCTGCAATCCCGGCGCGCGCAAAATGTTCTCCATGGCGATGTGGATGGCTGCCATCGTAGCCCCCATCCAGATTTTTGCGGGCGACATGCATGGGCTCAATACCCTTGAGCATCAGCCGGTGAAGGTGATGGCGATGGAAGGCCATTTTCAGAGCCATCCGAACGGTGCGCCTTTGATCCTGTTCGGCATTCCCAATAGCGCGAAACAGCGGGTGGATTATGCCATAGAGATACCCAAGGCGTCGTCGCTGATCCTGAAGCACCAACTCGATGCGCCCTTGAAGGGTCTCGATACGGTGCCGCAAACTGATCGTCCGCCTGTCGGTATCGTCTTCTGGGCGTTCCGCGTGATGGTCGGCATCGGGTTCGCAATGCTCGGAATCGGACTCCTGAGCCTGATCGCGCGTTGGCGCAAAGCGCTCTACGATTGGCCGCTGCTGCATCGCTTCGCTGTCCTCATGGGGCCGTCGGGACTGATTGCCGTGCTGTCAGGCTGGATCGTGACGGAAGTCGGGAGGCAACCGTTCACGGTCTATGGGCTGCTCAGGACCACCCAGAGCGCCTCGCCGCTCGATGCCCCTGCGGTTGCCTCGTCGCTACTGGCTTTTGTAGTCGTCTATTTCACCGTCTTCGGGATGGGCATCTGGTACTTGCTTCATCTCATGAACAAGCCGCCTGAAGCGCATGAACCCCCGCCGAGCGACGCGCCCATTCGCAGTGCGGGGATCACCCCGGCGCCGGCCATCATCGAGGGAGCTTCGGCATGATCGACCTCACCGTTATCTGGGCCTGCATCATCGGCTTTGCGATCATCGCCTATGTCGTGATGGACGGCTTCGACCTCGGCATCGGTATCCTGTTCCCCTTCTTCAAGGTCGGGCAGGACCGCGACACGGCGATGAATAGCATCGCGCCTGTCTGGGACGGCAACGAAACCTGGCTGGTGATGGGCGTAGGCGGCCTGTTTGCCGCATTTCCGTTGGCCTATGCCATCATCCTTCCCGCGCTTTACGCGCCTATGATCGCCATGCTGCTGGGGCTCGTGTTTCGCGGCGTGGCATTCGAGTTCCGCTGGCGCGATCCGGCGCATCGCGCCTTCTGGGACAGGGCGTTCACGACAGGCTCGGTAATCGCCACCTTCGCGCAGGGCGTTGCGCTCGGGGCGCTGCTGCAGGGCATCACGGTCGACGGGCGCAGCTATGCCGGGGGCTGGTGGGAGTGGCTGTCGCCCTTCAGCCTCCTGACCGGCGTCGGCCTGCTGGTCGGCTATGCCCTGCTCGGCGCCTGCTGGCTCAACTGGAAGACCGAAGGCGGATTGCAGCGGCAGACGGTTACTTACGCCGGGCGGCTCGGGATTGGTCTGCTCATCATGATCGGCATCATCAGCCTCGCCACACTACGGCTTGAAGCGCAATATTATCAGCGCTGGCTGAGCTTCCCGGGCGTGGTTGCGACAGCGCAGGTGCCGCTTGCTACGCTTATCGTGACATTCCTGTTTTATCGCAGCCTCCGGTTGAAGCGCGATGCACAGCCGTTTTTCTGGGCGCTGGCCCTGTTCGGACTGTGCCTGGTCGGGCTCGGCGTCTCGATCTGGCCCGACGTCGTCCCGGCGCGGGTTACGATCTGGGAAGCGGCAGCGCCCGTCCGCAGTCAGTTGTTCATGCTGGTTGGAGCCTCGATCATGGTGCCCGTGATCCTGGCATACACGGCTTGGTCCTATTGGGTCTTTCGCGGCAAGATCGGCACGGAAGGGTATCACTGATGCCTCTCTGGCTAAGTCGCCTTGGATGGTTCGTCGGCATTTGGGCTGCGAGCGTTTCCGCATTGGCGGTTGTGGGCGGACTGCTCCGCTGGTGGCTACGCTAAATGGCCGCTCGCCATAGGCGAGGAGCCAACACTCAAATTTCGGTATTTTCAGCGAGGGCGAGCGCGTCTTCTACGTCGATCCCTAGATAGCGCCGCCCCGAGCCCCACGGGGCAGATCACCGGTATCATGAAGGCGCAGGAAGCGCTCCAGCTCGCCGCGTTGGCCGATCAGCTCAACGCACATCGTCAGGTGCGGATCGGAAATCTCGAAGCCGTTTTCCCGGATCGTGCCGTGATTGCTGTAGCCGTAGTGGGTGTGATGGCGACGGCGTTCATGATGCCGTCGCGGTTCGCCTGAGTGACCAGCTCCCGGTACAAGCGGCTTGCGCGACCAGAAACTCCGCGAGCCAGCAGCCTTGTCGGATGGTTTCATGTAGATGCAGATCATCCCGATCTCGCTGTACGTGACCTTGTGGTGCATCAGTTGTGCTCCTTGACAGCGTTGGAGGGGCTTAGGCTGCGGCGGGAGGCGCGAGCGTCGCGCAGCGTCACCGTGCCGGTATGAGCGCGGGCGGGATGCTTCGGGACGGCGATCCGCTGCGACAGGTAGATGCCGTTATGGCCCGAGCAGATGTAGGCGACGAAGCAGGCCACCGCGATTGGCACGGCATGGGTGGCGCCGAAAAGCTCGATCCCCATGATCGTACAGGCCAGTGGCGTGTTGGCCGCGCCGGCGAATACGGCGACGAAGCCGAGCGCTGCGAACAGGTCGAGCGGTGCGCCGAGCAGCCAGCCAAGGGCATTGCCCAGCGCAGCACCGATGAAGAACAGCGGCGTCACCTCGCCGCCCTTGAAGCCCGCGCTAAGTGTCGCGACGGTAAACAGCATCTTGAGCGCCCAGCTCCAACGATCGACCGGGCCAGTGAAGAAGCCGGCGATCGTCGGATCACCGGGAATGGCGGACCAGACACCAAGCCCAAGGTAGGCGCGGGTCCCGATGATCCAAACGAGCGCGATCACCAACACGCCGCCCAGGGCAGCACGGGCCGGTCCGTAAGGTATGCGCCGCTTGAAAAAGCCGCCGAATGCGTGGTTCGCTTCTGCGAAGACGAGGCCGGCCAGCCCGAAAGCAACGCCCGCGACAGTCGCCTTGAGGAGCATCAACGGCTCGCCCAGCAGCGCGCCTGTGGCGGGGCCGGCATAGGCGATGTGATAGGGCGTGTGGTGGATGCCCCAGGCATGACACGTCCAGTCCCCGACTAGCGCCGCGAGCAGGCACGGTATGATCCCGGCATACTCAACGCGGCCTAGAGCCAGCACTTCAAGGGCGAACACCGCCCCTGCCAAGGGCGTTCCGAATACCGCGCCGAAGCCCGCCGCGACGCCAGCCATCAGCAGGATGCGGATGCCAGATACGTCGAGACAGAACAGGCCGGCGACGGCGCTAGCGAGACTGCCGCCGAGCTGCACAGCGGTTCCCTCGCGTCCCGCCGAGCCGCCGAACAGATGCGTTGCGATGGTGCCGAGGAAAACCAGTGGCGCCATGCGAAGCGGCACGCCGCCCCCGGGCTCATGTATCTGCTCGACGATCAGGTTATTGCCGGCTTCCACCGAGCGCCCGGTATGATGGTAAAGAAGCGCGATGGCTGCCCCGCCCACTGGCAAGAAATACAGCAGCCACGGATGGTCGAAGCGGGCCTGTGTGGCGGCATCAAGGCTCCACAGGAAGGCCGCGCACAATGTCCCGACCAGCGCCGCCATCGGCAGCAGGATAAGCGTCCACCGGACCACCGACATGGCATGGTCATGCCGGTCGCAAAAGAACGCCGCCACGTTGAACTCTTGGTACAGATTGCGAAACGTCGCGCGCACAATTCCTCCTTTGCTGCCTAGCGGCGCCAAGTAGGAATCATCGGCCCTTGCAAGGGTGGTTCGGTCAAATGACCCGGCGGGAATCCATCGCCTTGACAGAATATATGTCGCTGCAATGCAGCAACGTCAATTCCCGCAATACCATTGTTTTTGGGACACCCGTGAATGGCCGCTATAGGCTGAACCTGCCGGTCGGTGAGGCCGCCAGAGATGGCAGCTTTGTCCTAGCCTCGGCTATAACCGGACTGACCGCTCGTAGGCGCGTGACTTTTCCAATTGAACAGCTTGGATTGGGCGCTAAGCTGCCAAATCAGATCAGACTGTAGCGGGGCAGCCAAGCCTCGTCCTGCCTGGGCCTGGCTGTTTTATGCTCAAGCCATATCTCACGCAGTTCATCGTCCAGGCCCTGACCTTTGTCGCTGCAGCGCGATCAGCCACTCAAGATCATTTGCCTCGGCAGGGACCGGCTCGACCCTATCCATCGGCTTGACGTTTGAGCTGCCCTTTTGATCACTTTGTGCAAGCCTCGGCGATTTGGCGATGGGCCGATCAATCCGGAGCGAGGCATTAGTTTGCGACGCGACATTCCTATCGGTCACGCTTTGGCTAGCCATCGGGCGCTGTGCAATGAACTCGTGCCATTGCATTACGCGAGGCAAGCGCAGCGCGCGAAGCGCATTACGCAGTTCGCCATCCAATTTTGCCATTCGAGGCCCGCGAACGTGCGTAGAGAAATAGGCATAGAACGCCCGCCGCGCGGTTAGCGTCCGCGCTCGTGGTGTAATTTCCGGTGTAGATTGAGGTGATCGCATGGGGTTGGGCATGCCCAACCCCATGCGATTTCGAACTCGGTGGCCACCGGGCTCATCGGTAAGGTGGAGTTACCACACGTCACACG
>NZ_JBSXOQ010000024.1:0-5104 GCF_056859495.1 Sphingobium sp. L-44
CAAACATAATGTCGATTTCCGCAGCCGCCTGCCGCCCCAATCGCATCGCCAGTGATGGACTGTCCGTGCGCAACGATCGCTTTACATGGCTGCACCCGAAATCTGCTCGAAGATCAGCCGGGACCCGCACCCGGAACTGGAAGGTCGATCCTCGTAACGAAAGTCCGCGCGGCCATCGTTTGTGACCCACAGTTGTGACCCACGATGGCGGGGAGTATTTCGTTTGTTTTGATGGCGTTAGGTCAATTTTTGATGGGTCATTGTGACCCACCTTTGTGTCCCGGACGCACGACGTGACCCGCTTTTGAGCAGGTTTCCGTTGATTTTCAGGGGTTTGACGAGGCGTGGAGCGGGTAGCGGGGATCAGCCACTAACATACATGACGGTGAAGTCCCGCCGCTAGCCGATAATCAGCAGTGGAATCGCCGACCAGGCCTCGCGCGGCAAGCGCACAAGGTTAACCGGAGCGGCCGAAGCCGCCCCGATCGTTCACAGCAGAATGATGAGCAACAGGCTCAATGCAGTTATGCACTTTGCCAGATCGATCTTCACATCGACCGTTACGTTAATGGTTCGAGAGTTCATATACGATCCCCCGAGCCACGACGCGCCGCAGCCCGTAAGGGTGAGCGGTTAGGCCCCGGACGAACGAAATGACCGTCGTTCACCGGATGATCGGCCCAGCTTAAGCGTTCGCGACCACCTAAGCTGGCGTCAGATGACCCCCCGTGTTCTGCCTAACATCACGTAACAGCAGAGTGGGGCAGACGCTTCGCGACTTGCCGTTCGAATGGCTGGGTGGGTCAAACACCTCAGTTCCGGTTACGGGCCGCGCTGCAACAATATGATCCCGACATGGCGGAAAGTCTAGGCTCACTAACAAGCCTTCCAAGCTCTGCAAAATCCAGCATTCCTGGGCCTTCGCGTGTAAAACGCGCAACATTCCCTCCCTTTTCGATCAATAGCTTAGCTACCGGCGGTAAACCGAAGCGCTTGACCAGTCATTTAGCGGATGGGGTAAACTATGATTGGCGTTGATGATCGTCGGCGCGGCTCAGTGGCGCGCAGGTTGAGCGGCTGTCTCCGAAGACATTCGAAATCCGTGCCCTTAGGCATTCGCACTGATTGATCGACGCCGTTAGGCAATTACAACAGCGAACGACCGAAACATTTGTCCACAGAATTTGGAGTGCCGCGGCCAACCTTGGGAGGGTGGAGTGTTCAGCGAATGGCGAGATTGGGATTCTGACCCGTTACGCCCGATCGACTGCCTTGTCGGCGCGATCGCCGTCCTCGCCGGCGCTGTCCTCCTTTTCCTCTACGGGCTTTCCCCGGACGGCGTCGACGACGGCCGCGCCGCCCAACACGATGTAGCGGACAGCCTCTAGAGCTAGCCCGACCTTGCCGAGCCCGCGCGTGATCTTGCCCAGGCCCATCACTGAGCCTGCACAGGCACCGGCTCTTCCGGCGGCTGCTCAATCTTCACAGTCTGCGGGCCCGGCGGCGTCGCGACGGCGAGCTGGTCGGTCACCCGCTCGATCTGACGATTGCTCGATAGGGACACCAGGGCCGAAAGGACATCGGCCAGCTTGACGATCATGCCGCCGACGATCGCGCTGAACACGCTTTCCGCCCAGTCGGGCGTGTTGCGCGCGAAGGCGATGGCCGCGATGATCGACAATATGGTGACAATGATGCCACCGCCAATGAGCGTGAGGACGCGGCGGTCCCCCTCACGATCGCGAAAGGCGTTCATCCCGCGATCCCCATGCGCACCTGCCGCGCAACCCAGCCATAGCTGAACTCTTCGTTCGCAGGACGCGCGAGGCTGATCTCCTCATAGCGACCGGTCCGGAAGGCATGGATGGTCCAGAGCAGCACCTGGAGCCCTTCACCGGTTGCGCCGCGACGCTGCTGGTAGCTCGCCAGCGACTGCCGCGTCATCGGGCCGCAAGCGCCGTCGACCTTGAGATCGGGATATAGCGAGGCGCCACGGTTGAAGAGGTTGAGCGCACGCTGGAGGAACTGCCCAGCCACCGCCTGTCCCATGTTGATGCCGGTGTCGAACAGCAGCTCGCCGATCGCCGCCGACATAGCGAGGATCTTGTCGAAGCCTGGTTCGATCAGGTACCGCTTGCGGTAGATCGCTACGGCCGTTTCGCGCGGGAAAACACGCATGTCGCCCGTATAACCGAAGGCTCGCGCCACCTGCTCGGTGGTTCCCCAGCGCGTGGGTCCGCCCTTATCCTTGGGATTGTTTACATAGCCGCCCTCGCGGCCGATCGCGCCATCGATCAGCTGATCAATGTTCATGTCTTGCTCCACGAAAATGGGCGCCAGCGGCGCCCTATGGTTTCAGATTGTCGCTAGCCTCAGACCAGTTCGGCTTCGCCGCCCGGTTCGTCGATCATCGAGACCAGTATCCCCATGTCGATCGGCAGCCCCGGATCGAGCGGGAAGGCCCGGTCGAGCATGCTCTGCGCCTGAGCCAGTTTCGGATTTTCCGGCTCCAGCCGGCGCAGCGGTTCAGCGACCAGCTCGAATGCCCGCCGCAGCACCCGGTTCTCCAGCGCCAGGCGCCGGAGCTGGGTTTCTATGTGCTGCCGATATTGCAGGTCTCGATCGTCCTGCTCCTTCTCCCGCTTGGCTAGCTCATCGTGCCAAGCCTGCAATTTGGCGGCGCGAGACTGTGCCCGCGCGTCCTTCCAGTTGAGTAGCCAAGCCGTGCCCTTGCCCAAGGCATAGAGCACGGCCACAGCCCCGGCGATAATTCCCCCTGCCTCGCCGGCGGCCGAGCCCGGATCAGACATGCGTCAGACAGCCGCCTGCGCATCGACCAGCGCCTGAACGCGCGCCACCTCGCCATCAAAGAAATTGGTGACGTTACGGACGACGCTGATGACGTTGCCCGCCTGATTATGCGGCGATCCCATTTCAGACGCGGGGGCCAACTGCGGTAGCAGCGCTTCAAGATCGGTCGCGAGGGTCGCCACCTTACCGGCCTTCAGCGCCGACTGGATGGCCTTCAGGCCGTCGAGGTTGGCGATGGCGATCTGCCGATCGATGTCATTGCGCTGGGCCAGCAACTGCGCAGGCGTGGGATTTTCCGTGCTCATGTGCATTCTCCTGTCGTGGTGGTATGGTGCCCCGCCAATGACGGAGCATGAGATGACCGACGAACCCGCCGATCCGGTTGAGGAAATGAAGAAGTGGGCGGAGACGGCGCCGCCTAAGGACGGCCCGATCCCTAACGGCGACCTCGCCAGCCACTTGGGCGTGCAGCGCATGGTCGCCATTTTGATGGACGATAAGGGCCGCGCCTATCACATCAGCAATCTGGATTTGAACGGCGCACAGTTGGGCCGCCTAGAGCGGCCCCGTAGCGCCATCATCGAATTGATGGACGCTTACAACGTGCAGGACGGCCCGGACTGGTCGGCCGTGAAGGACTGATAGGTCAGGTCGCCTTCAAGCGCTTTTTGCGCGGGGCGGCTTCATCTTCAGTGACGATTTCATTGCCTTCATCATCATATGCAACCGAACCATCATCTTCAGATGCATCGGCGTTGAAGGTATCGAACAGGTCCGCCGCACTCTCATCGACGAAGAAGGCCACCGGGCCGTTCATACTTTGCAGGTTGGTCTGAACGATCGTCGCGTCGTCGCGCGAGATTTCCTTGCCGTTGGGCTTGTCGTCTTCCCGTAGGATGCGCTCGCTCTCGATTGCATGGACGAAGGCCGCCCGCTGCATCGAGACCTTGGTACCGCCAAGGCCCTTGAGCACGACGCGATCGCCGCTGTTGCCGCCAGCCTTGTTGATGATGAAGCCCAGGCTCTCGCGCAGTAGCGCGGTCTGCGCCTGGCCCGACATGATGATCCAGGCGAAGGTTCTTGCTTCGGGGTGCTTTTCGCGCTCATGCTGTTCGAGCGTCCGCAGGATGCCGCCGGCGATGGCATCTGCCGAAACGACAAGGGCTTTGCCGCTCGCCTGAACGAGCTTCACGAGATTATGCATTCATTGTCTCCTTCAGTCAGAAGTTGGTTACGTCGAGAATTGCCCAGGAATATTGGCGCTGGTTGTAGCTGTAGCCCGATGGGGCGGGCGGCGATGGCGGGACCGGGAAGAAGGTCGTGCTGAACTGGGTGAGGCAGTAGCGCGACGTGATCACGTTGCCGTTGATCGCCGCCGCCAGCGCGGCCGATGACATATTGTCATTGTAGCCATTCTGAGCACCAGACACCGGCGTGATGACCCGGGTGTTGCGGCCGGTTCTCGATCCCATCATCAGCGCATAGGCCTTGCCCGATGTCAGCGTCGTGGATGGGCCAGTGGCGCCGATCTCGGAACTGGTGTCGAACGTGCCCCTGAGCGACGCGGGGATAGAGGCATATCTGTGTCGGCTGTCATATTTGACCACGCCATTGCGCTTGATCCTGATCCCCCAGCCCGGCCCAAGTTCCGGCGGCTCAGCAAACCGATAGACGGTGATCGCCAGCGATGTGTTGGTCGTATAGGTCGAGAAGGTGAAGGCCCATGTGTTGGCGCTGCTATCGCGCACGACCCAGGCGAGAAACGTGGGCGCCGCGCAGCTGAAGGCGATCGTCGGCATATCCGTCGCCGTGAAGGTGACAGTGGTGTTGCGCAGGTCGTTACCGACCGAGGCTCCCACGGTGTGGGACGACTTCGAGAGAAGCGCCATGTTCGCGTAGATATCGTCGATCTGCACCGAGCCGGTGGCGGCGTTCTTAAACTTTGCGCCGAACCTCGCCATCTCAGCGCACCCAATAGACGATGACAGCGGGCCAGGTGGCGCCGCTGGGATATTCCCAGGACAGGGTATTGCCCGACACGCTGATTGTCGGCGCGGCCGAGGCGGCCGACGGCGTGTTGAGAAGCACCACCTGCCATTCGGGCGTGCCGGTCAGCAGGCCATCATCGGTGACCGAGCCATTGGCGCCGTTCGTATTCACCCGGCCGATGATCCGCCCCATGTTTGTGAACGGGTCCTGCTCGACTACGCCTGCGCGCTTCACCCTCATGCCCCAGCCGCTCATGCGAGATATCCGATCTCGATCATGACGCCTGACGCATCATCGCCGATCG
>NZ_JBSXOQ010000025.1:0-2369 GCF_056859495.1 Sphingobium sp. L-44
GTCAGGTCACTGGGATAACGCTTCGTCTTCTTCGCAATCTGGGCCATCCGCCCCCGGCTCTGCTGCGTCCACATCCAGAGCCTGAATCACGCAGATACGCCTATGACAACCCCTGCCGCCGATTTCCCAAACAGCCTCTTATTCCTGGCATGATCCGCCAACATAATAACGCGTTGGTGCAACAAGTATTGTCTTAAAAGAATATCGGCCGCTATAGCGGCGACGCGACCCGCCCTTGGACGACGGTCCAGGAGCACCGGCCCCGATCATGGAAATGGTCGGGGCCATTTTCGTTTCAGGCAGGCAGCCGGGCATAGATCAGCCCCTGGTCACGATCGACCCGATCCACAATCACCTGCTGGTGGCGCGAAGGGAAAAAGATCGACGCACCCGCCACAAGGCACTCGGGCAGATGGGTGACACCGAAGGCTGACAGTCGGCCTTCAATCATTACGCGGAATTTCATCAGTGACCTCGTCAGCAGGTTTGTTCGCTGCCGTTCATTACGATTAAGTATCGATTTGGTTGCAAGCCATTGACCTCGGCAAATCTCCACTCCAAAGAACGCGCGAATTTTTTCGCAGGATTTTTATGGACTTGGGGGGAATGGTCCGCGCCGCACGAAAGGCGGTCGGGCTGACGCAGGCAGAAGCGGCAAAAAGAGCCGGGGTGTCGCCGCGCGCATTGTGGTCGGTCGAACAAGGTGGCGGTCATATGGCGACGCTCGACGCGATTGCCGCAGTTGTCGAATTTCGAATTGCGGGCCTCCCCGCCGGTCGAACAATTGGCGATCGGGTCAGGGCCGCACGGATTAAGCGCAAATGGTCAGACGCGATGTTGGCGGAACGCGCAGGCATATCAATCCCGACTGTCGGCTCGATCGAAAATGGGACCGGTCAGGTCATCGGCCTCGCGAAGGTGCTGGCTGTGCTGGCCCCTCGCATCAGGCAACGGAAGCATGAAAAGGCGGCTTGGGCCGGGGGCACCCGCGACGAACGCTTTACGCCCCGCCATTTCCTGGAGACGATCGAAGCGACATTTGGGCCGATCTCGGTGGACCCTTGCGGTCACCCGAAAAGCAACGTTCAGGCCGACCGTTACATCATGATCGAGGAGGACGGGCTAAAGACGCGCTGGAACGGCCGCCTTGCTTTCGTCAATCCACCCTACTCTGCCGGGTCGGCGTGGCTTGAGCGTTGTCATCGCGCTTGGGCAGATGGCGAGGTCGAGACCGTCGTTTGCCTGATACCGGCCAGGACGCACATCAGCGCCCATTTTCGTTTCGTCCACGGGATCGCCGACACTCTCTTTCTGAAGGGACGGCTCCAGTTCGACAACGCGGTCCAGAATGGCGGCTTTCCAATGGGGCTTATGTTGGCCTGCTGGGGTGCGTCGGACGCGCAGATAACGACCGCCATGGATCGGCTCGATGTCGCTTTGGTTCCTGGCTCATCCAGACGAATGGCTGTTCTGGCCGCCTGATCGGTCACACTGGAGTAGCCGAAATTCCAAGAAATCTCCCTGTTTTTCAATACGCGTATACCACTTTCGATTTTATTCGTTGACGCCAGAATTGAAAGAGGTATACGCTAACGCTGAATGTAGAAATCTGCATCGACCTCACGATTTTTGTTGCGCAGACGATTCGGCGACGCTAGAGGCGTCTCCGTCAGCGCAACCCCGCGCCTTCGACATACAGAAAGCGCCACGCCATGATCACCCGACCTTCCGGCTAACCAGCCATCCCCATCACCGCCCCTGAAACCTGCGCGGCAGGCGACGGGCGGACTCTGACTTTTTGACTTAAACCAACTCGCCGGACGGCCTGCCGGGAGCGATACCCCTTTATCTGGAGACAACCCTGTGCATCTCGATATTCAGCCTGCCCTTGATTTTTGCGACATTCCGAATTCCCTTGAGGATATTTACGGCATTGCCGAACGCCTCTCCCCTTACTTGCTGATCCGGGAAGACAACGAAGGCGAAGTCTTTGTAACGATCGAAACAGACCCGGCATCTTGCGATGGCAAATGGGCGCACACCGTCTCGTTCGACAATCTCACGATCGGCGAAATCCAAAGGAAACTCGACGCAGCGGTGGAAGAAATGAAGGACGAGGACGACTTGTCGATCGCAGAACTTGCATCGCGCATTAACCGGTTCAATTGGTTCAACGGGTCAATGATCTTCCTGACTCCTGAATATCATTTCGACTGCGACAGTATCGCGCTTAGAGTCCGTTTGGAAAATCAGGGATGAGCGTTTCGGCGTAGTAGGTTTCCACCCATGGCGACGAGGATCATCGCCTGTGAGACGTCGATGCGCTTTTCGTAGTCGCGGACCAGACGGCGCCATCGGGTCATCCATCC
>NZ_JBSXOQ010000026.1:0-49774 GCF_056859495.1 Sphingobium sp. L-44
ATGCAGATCGAGGGCATGGCCGCCCTTGCCACACCCATAACCGAGGAGGTTCAGCCGCTACAGATTACACCCAAGGCCGCCTGAAAATGCAGCCCGATGGCCAGCACCGAAATTACACCACATTGACGGACGTGACCTCCCCATTCCATTCCTTCGCGATACAGATGGCCGCCATTGTAAGCAGATGGTCCGCCAGCATGTGGCGCGCCGCCAGCAGCGCGCCATATGCTGCGACGATCAGATCTTGTAGCGCAGCGTCGCCAGGACGTTGCGTGGTGCCCCGATGAAGTTGGAACCGGTAGGCGCCCCGACATTCTCGTAATAATATTTGTCGAAAACATTGTTCACATTGACCGTCACCGTCGCCCGACTGGATGCAGCATATTTGATCGAAAGGTCGAGCAGCGCGTAACCGTCCTGTTGGACGAGGCCGCCATAGGGCGCGCTGTAAATCTTGCTCTGTGCCTGCAACGTGCCGCCCAGCGTCCAGCGGTCGAAGGCACCAGGCAGATTGTAGGTCGTCGAAAGCTTGAACAGCCCACGCGGCAGGTTCGTGCCGTAGCGCGTACCATCGGTATAGATACCGGTCGGATTATAGCTCGAACTGCTCAGATGTTTTGCAGTGTTGTAGGTATAGCCGCCCGAAAGCTGCCAGCCCTTGGCGAGTTCGCCCGACACTTCAAACTCCACGCCGCGGCTGCGGACCTTGCCGGAGGGGGCGTAGCAGGCGGTGAGACCGGCAGCGCATTCCGAGGCGAGCAGTGCCATGGGCAGGTTGGTCAGTTCGATCTGGAACAGCGCCAGGCTGGTGTTGAGGCGGCCATCCCAATAGCTGCCCTTGACGCCCACTTCGTAATTCGCGCCCTCCTGCGGAGCGATGATCGCGCCAGTCCGGGTCAGGTTGTTCTGCGGATTGAAGATCCGCGTCCAGCTGGCATAGAGCGAGTGGTTGCGGTGGAAATCATAGACCACGCCGACATAGGGCGTGAACTGGCCCTTCACCTTGTAATCAGCGGTGCTGTAGATGGCGCCGGCCCAGCCATTGGCCAGTTGCTGCTTGAACCAGTCGAAACGCCCGCCCAGGATCAGCGTCAAGGGTTCGGCCACTGTCAACCGGGCGGTGGAGTAGACGCCGATCTGCTCGCGCTTCTGATCACGCAGATACATGGTCCAGTCGCCCGTGATGGTGGGCGCGGGCACGGAACGCGGGTCCCAGTCCAGCGGGTCGAAGCTGACAGCGGTAAAATCGGTGGGTGCGCCGATATCGTCCCATGTCGCCTTGCGATAGCTGCCGCCGACGACCAGTTCATGGGTCTGGCCGAACAGGGTCAACGGACCGGAGGCATAGCCATCGAGGCTCAATTGGTCGCGATCATAATGATAGGCCAGCGCCGCGCCGCCCAGATTGAAGCGCGTTTCACCGGCCGTGGAGCTGGCATAGGACAGGAAGGTGCCGATCATCGACATCTCGCTCTGGATTGCGGTGGCGGCCAGCCGTGCCTTCCAGCCATTGCCGAATTCATGGTCCAGATTGGCGAAATAGGTCGCGCTCTTCTTGTCCCAATAGGACCAGCTGGGGCTCATGCGGGTGGAGCGGGCTATGTCCAGAAAGCTGCCGTCCGCGGCCGTGCCAAGGCCATTCCAGTCGACGCCGGGATTATCCTCATTGCTGTAGCTGGCGCCCACGGTCAGCAGGGTAGAAGAACCCAGATCCGCCTCGACTATGCCATAAAGCGACATGCGCTGATTATGGTAATCGTCGATGAAGCTGTCCTTGTCCTGATACGTTACCACGGCACGGGTGCGCAGCGTGCCTGCGTTGTTGACGGCGCCCCCCACATCCATCGTGCCCAGAAAATTGTTCCAACTTCCTGCACTGAGCGTGAAGATCGCCTGCGTCTCCCGCGTGGGGCGCTTTCGGACCAGGTTGATCGATCCGGCCGGGGTGCCCGCGCCCTCCATCAGTCCTGCGGCGCCGCGCACAACCTCCACCCGATCATACATGTCGAGAATACCGGTGGAGAGCGCCGCCTCCTCATATTGCACCGGCATGCCGTCGATCATCAGGTTGTCGAGCTGGAACATGCGGGCATTGAAGCGATAGCGCTCGCCGCCCCATTTGGTGAGATACAGGCCGGGCGTGGCGCGCACCACGTCGCTCAACGTGGCAAGGCCCTGATCCTCGATCCGCTGGCGGGTGACGACCGTCAGCGACTGGGGCGTTTCACGCGGGGATAGCAACAGCTTCGTGGCCGTGCTCATCGCGGGGATGGTGTAGGAACCAGTGGCTTCAGTCGCGACCGGATCGCTGGTGATGCCGGCGAAGCTGCCCGAACCGCTGCCGCCATCCGCGCCTTCGACCCGCACCGGACCAAGCTGCACGGTGCCATTGGCAGCCTGCGGAGCGGGGTGCAGTTCGACCGATTTGGGGCCGATGAAGCGAAAGGTCAGGCCGGTGCCGCTCAGCAGGCGGCTCAGCGCCTCGGCCGGGGCGAAATTGCCGGCAACTGCGCTGCTGATCTTGCCGTTCAGCAGATCGGATCCGGCCGTCACCTCCACCCCGGACTGGCGGCCGAACAGGATGACGGCATCGGTCAATGGCTGGGCGGGCACGTTGATGCGGCGCTGCGCGCTGTTGGGCGATGCTTGCGCCATGGCGGGCGACAGCAGCGCTGCCCCCGTCACCGTTGATGCGAGCAGGCCGATGGCCAAAGCGCGCCCGAAATTTTGCCCCAATATGCTAACGTCCGTCAATTCTGCCTCCAACTGCACGAGGAGGTTGCGGAAATGCTATTGCCTCGCAAGAACTCCTCTCCCTCGCTGGACGCCTGAGCGGTGGAGCTTTTAACCAGCGACCGTAATTTTCCGTCGAAAATCTTTTCCGCGTGGTCAGTGGCCGGAAACGATCAGCAGCCAAGGCGTGATCCGGGTGACCCGCCCGCCATAGGGATGGACCATGGTTTCCAACGCCTTCGCCGGATCATTGGCATGATAGATGCCGCTGATCGGGCGGGCTGCAAGGCTGGCGTCGGTGACGATGATATGGCCGCCAAACCATGGGCGCAGTTCGTCGATCGCGGCGGCTATGGTCAGTCTGCGCGCCACGATATCGCCGCTCTGCCAGGCGCCGATAAGGTCGGGCTGTTCGGTCCCGGTTTTCAGCGCAGTGTCGGCGGCGGCCACGGCCCATTGGCCGGCCGTCAGTTCCCGCGCCGGTGCACCTTGGGCCTCCACCCGCACGCGACCGTGACGCACCGCCACCGACGTCGCCGTGCCGATCATCCGCACGTCGAAGCCGGTGCCCAGCACGCTAGTGGTGACATGGCCCGCCATGACCCGGAAAGGCCGGGCCTTGTCCGATCGGACCTCAAACCATGCCTGCCCGGACAGGAGGCGGATGTCGCGATGTCCCTTGTCGAAGGATGCGGCGATGGCGCTGTCCGGACCCAGGCGGATGTGGCTGCCGTCGTCCATCGCTACCATGAGGGTTTCGCCCGCGCCGGTGCGATGATCGGCGCGCAGGTGCAGCAGCAACGATGGCCCAGCCAGGACGCCCACGCAGACTGCCGCCACAGCCGCGATGGTCAATCTGCGCCGGCCATGGAACCGCCAACCCGCATGACGGGCCTCGGGCGCCGGACGCGATGGCGGAATGACGCCGGGAGCCGCGTCCCACCGGTCCCGAAACGCCGGTTCGCCATCGGCGATGGCATCGGCCGTTTCCGCCATCCTGGCCCAGGCGATGACATGCCCGGCATCGGCATCCAGCCAGTCGTCGAAGGCATCCTTCAATGCTGCGTCGTCGGGGCGCTCCTGCAGGCGGACGAGCCAGTCGGCGGCTGCAAGGCGCAAGCTTTCTTCCGTCACAGACCACCTCCATCGCCAATCCGACACGCCCGAAAAATCGGACGATTGGGCATGGCGCTCCTCCACAGGACCACAGACGATCGGGCTGCCCGGAATTTAAGCGGGGCGAGGAAAAGGTGCATGGGCCGTTCACTCATCGCGATAGTCGTCACAAGCCGCCAGCCCCTTCACGATCAGGCCATGAACAAAGGGAATGGACACGCCCAGCCGTTCCGCAATCTCCCGCAGCTTGTAGCGGCCGATGCGGTGCATCTCTATGGCCAGCCGCTGCCGTTCGGGGAGGCGCGCCAAAGCCCTCTGCACCCGAGCCAGTTCCTGACGGGCGATCAGGGCCTGTTCCGTTCCTGGCGCATTGTCCTGCACCGTGCGTTCGGCCTCTTCCATATCGCCGCCTGCGATCCGATCATAGCGCCTTGTCCGGCGCAGGGCGTCGATCGCCAGGTTGCGGATCATCCGCCGCAGGAAGCGATCGGGATTCTGGATCCCATTCTGATCTTCGATCGATGCGAACGATATCCAGGCATCCTGTACGATATCTTCGGCCCTGGCCCGATCACCCAGGATGCTGGCGGCATAGTCAACCAGCGCCGGGCGCTGCGCCGCATATAATCGCGCTGCTATAGTCGCTTGTTTCAACGCCCACGGCTCCTGCGAACATGCGCAAGGCCCGTCCGGCGAAGAGCATTTGCGATCGATTCTCAAAAAGGCGCATAGAGGAAGAGCCTGACCGCTGCAATCCATCCTGCAGCGGACGTCGGGTCGTTGCCAACCACTGCCCCTGTCCATCAGCCAAAAGCAAGGAACAACGCGGTATGTGATTGAACGCTCCGCCCCGATCGCAGTCACGCACAAGCGGCACATGAGTTGTTGCGAACGATTATCAATGCACGTAATGCGGCGGCAGATAGCGATGCTCAACAACGCCGCCGCCCTTACGCGCCTGCTCCTGCAAGAGCGCACGTCGCTCCTGCGACTTGTCGAAAGCATATTGCGCGATCGGCCGGCAGCGGAGGACGTCACGCAAAGCCTCTGGTTCAGGGTGCAGCGTATCGAGGATGATCCGCCAATCCTGAACAAGCGGGCCTATCTGTTCAGGCTGGCGGCCAATCTTGCAAAGGATCGCATCAGGGCGGACGGCAGATATGCTGCCCTGTTCCACGCCGCCGATACGCTCCCCGAGGAAATCCCGGCCGACATGGTTGGAGCCGATACCGAACTGTCCGATCGCCAGCGTCTGGCCGTGACGATGACCGCCATCGACGAACTCCCCGCGCGAACCAGAGAAATCTTCATTCTGCGCAAATTTGACGAACTTACTCTGGACGACATTGCGCATCGGATCGGGATTTCCCGCAGCATGGTCGTCCGACATCTCCAGCAGGCCTTGCGACATTGCATGACCCGACTAGGGGAAAGTGAATGAGGCGATTTGTTGGCTTGCGGAGTGTCCGGATGCCGCTTTCGAACGTCAATGATTATGGAGAGTGTGAAATTTCCATGGTTGAGGCGGGAAAAGCGATCGGAATGCACTATGGGCGCTGACGAGGATGCCCCGGATCCGATCGAGGATGCCGCGACGCGCTGGGCGATCGAACAGGATGCCGGCCTGACCGATGATGGCATTGCGGCTCTGGAGCAATGGCTGGGCAGCGATCCCCGTCACCCACCGGCCTTTGAAAAGGCCCGTGCGGCGTGGCGCTTCATGGGGCATCCGGCCATTCGTTCGGAAGTGACGCAGCGCAGGCTTAGCGAGCCGCCATTGCCAGGCTATCCGCCGGTCGGCCGACTGAAAGGCAAAAGAAAATGGATTGCGCCGGCCGTCGCGGCCAGCGTCGCCCTCCTTGTCGCGGGCGCGATCGGGGACTGGCCGACAGCACTGCGGTCCGATGCGATGACGGCGACGGGCGAACAGCGCACCATTACCCTAGCCGATGGATCGCAGGTCCAGCTCAATACCGACAGCGCCATATCCATCGATTACCAGCCGGACCGCCGGATCGTGCATGTGCTGAAAGGCGAAGCCGCCTTTTCAGTGGCGCGCGATCCCCGGCGCCCATTCTCGGTCGAAGCGAAAGGCGGATCGACCACGGCGCTGGGCACGCGGTTCATCGTCGATCGTCATGCCGACAGGACGCAGGTTACCGTTACCCTGCATAGCGTTCGCGTGGCAGCGCCGGGCGCCGGGGCCTCCATCGCGATCGTGAAGGAAGGGCAGTCCGTCAGATATGACGGGAACGGCGTTGGTTCCGTTCGCACCGTCGATGCAAATGCGGTCTCCGCCTGGACCCGCAAACGGCTTGTCTTCGTGGACCAGCCGCTACGAGCCGTGGTGGCGGAGCTTAATCGCTATCATCCGGGATATATCGGCATCATCGGCACCGATCTGGGCAACCGGCGCGTCAGCGGGATTTTCCGCACCGACAATCCCATCGCCGCGCTCGACACACTCCAGGCATCCTTGAAGCTGGCGTCCATCCGTCTCACCGACCGGGTGATTTTCATTCACGGCTGAACCCGAAAAAATTCGGCTCCCCGGTTCTCACTTCGAGATTTGAGACGTCATGTTCTTGAAGGCGCTTCGCATTAGCGAATTGCCATTCATATCAGATGCCTGAATTTTGGGGGTTGACACGTGAAGATTGTAGAGGCCGGCAAGGCTGCTGTGACGGGATTTCGCACTGTCATTCCGGCGACGTTGCTCGCGACGACCGCGCTGGGCGCCGGGATCGTCATGCCAACGAGCGCTTATGCCCAGGGACGCAGCTATAATGTGCCTGCCGGGCCGCTGGCCGTTGCGCTCAACCGCCTTGGCGAGGCAGCCGACATAGAAATCATCTATGATGCAGACCTGACGAATGGCATCGCCAGTCCGGGCCTTCAGGGCAGCTATGGCCCGGCCGAGGCGCTATCGCGCCTGCTAGTCGGAACAGGCCTCACCTTCCGGCAGAGCGGTGCGCGCTCCTATACGCTTGAAAGAGCGCCCAGGTCGGCTGAGGGGGCGGTCCAGCTGGGGCCGGTGAGGGTAGAGGGCGCAACTGCAACCATGACGGCCAACGGCACCGATGGCGCGGACCTTGCCCTGACGATGACCGAGGGGACGAAGTCCCTTGCCGGGCAATATGCACAGGTCGGTGGCAAGTCGGCGCAGCGCCTGCGCGACATCCCCCGCAGCGTCACGGTGCTGACCGCGCAGGAGATCGAGGACAAGGATATCACCACCGTGACCGCCGCGCTCGATCAGGTGACCGGCGTCTACGTGGCCTCCTATAATGCCCGTACCCCCGTATTCTATTCGCGCGGCTTTCTGATGCAGAACCTGACGATAGACGGCGGCAGCCCCATGCGCATGCATGACGGCCTGCAATCGATCATCAACGGCGTCGGCCTGCCCAATCTGCTCGCCTATGACCATGTCGAGGTGATGCGCGGTGCGGATGGGCTCTGTTCGGGAAACGGGGACGCCAGCGGCACGGTCAACCTTGTGCGCAAGCGCCCGACGACCAAGCGCCAAATCAAGTTCGCCGCCTATGCGGGAAGCTGGGACAATTACCGCGCCGAGCTTGACGTGGGCGGGCCGCTCAATGCTTCGGGCACATTGCGGGCGCGCGTGGTGGCGGGCTGGCAGGACGCGGATTCCTATTTCACCGGCGCCTATACCAAGGACAAGTTCGGCTATGGCATCATTGAATGGGACGCAGGCGCGCATACGACGTTGTCGGCGGGCCTGAGCTATGACGATCTGAACACACAGAAATATGAACGCACATTGGCATGGCGTTCGGGCAGTCTCGGCACGCCGGAGAATCTGCCGATCCTGTCGAGGCGGGATTCCTGGATGCCTGAATGGTCCTATGACAAGGCGCAGACCCTGCAATATTTCGCCAAGGCCAGCCACGATTTCAGCCCCGACTGGAACCTGACCGTAAACGTCACCCGCAGCGAAGTCGATTCTGACGAGCTTTATGGCTATTATGGCATCGGCATCAATTCCGATGCGGCAGTCCCCAGCGGTTTCTTCATGCGCTGGATGTCGCACGGCTATTCCAACCAGACGATGGCGGACGCCAATTTGAAGGGCAAGTTCACCTTGTTCGGCCGACAGCACGACGTTGCCGTCGGCGCGAACTGGTCGCGCAGCGACGCCAATTCGACCAATCCGATCGGCAGCATAGCCGGCGTGACGGTCGAAGACTATCTGACCTATTATCGCTACGCCAAGCCGACCAAGGCCGAAATCGCCACCTGGAGCGGTTACGGCACTTGGGGCAGCGTCTACAGCGAAGACGGCTGGGTCACGAGCCGTTACGGCTTCTGGGGCACGCTGGGCATGCATATCGCCGATCCGGTCAAGGTGATTATCGGTGGGCGCTACAGCCGCAACGAGAATTTCCGGGGCCAGACGATCGGCAAGTTCGTGCCTTACGCGGCCGTCACCTATGACGTCTCGTCCGACTGGACGACCTATGCCAGCTACTCCGAAATCTTCGAGCCGATGCAGAACATCGTGCCGATCGGCCAGTGGCACGAGGATGCCACGCAGATCAGCTTTTCGGACAAGCCGACCACCGGCCGCAACTTCGAGGGCGGCGTCAAGGGTGACCTCAACGGAGGTGCATTGCAGGCGGCCTTTTCGGTGTTCTACATCGAGAAGAACAACGTCTACGTGAATGATGAAACGCAGGGGCAGGTCGTCATCCCCGGCTATGGCACCACCTATATGCAGCGCGTGGCGAAGCTTCAGACCAGCAAGGGGTTCGACGCCGAACTGAAAGGCGCGCTGACGCAGAGCTGGCAGGTTTCCGCCGGATACACGTTCAACGTGACCAAGAACAAGGAAGACGACGAAGGCGGCCCGATCCTGCTCTGGGCACCCAAGCATTCGGCGCGGGTGTGGAGCACCTATCAGCTTCCTGATGCGCTGGAGGGGCTGCGCCTTGGTGCCGGCGTCCGCGTGTTCGGCAATTCGGACTTGCGCAAGGGCTATGCCGTGATCGGCGCCAGTGCCGATTACGAGATCAACCGGCATCTGACGCTGGGTGTCTACCTCGATAATCTGGCAAACAAGACGTACCGCGTCTCCACCAGCAGCGCGGCGACTTATGGCAATCCCCGCAACTTCATGGTGACGCTGCGCGGAACCTACTGAGCCGATGACCCGCGCGAAACCTCCGACATTCCCAGTCGAAGGTTTCGCGCGGGATATGGCGGCGAAGGCCGCGCTCCAAAGGCTGCTTTGCTCGGTCAGGCAAGCCACGCGCGGGCATGGGCCGTTTCACGTTGCAAGAGAAAATGTGAAAATCCGCAGCGGTCAAACGTCTAACTGACAGACGCTCTCCAAACGGTATTGAAAAGCAATCGCATGAAAGACGCATTCCGCCAGTCGATGGCCTGGCTGCACACCTGGGTTGGATTGGTGGCAGGCTGGCTGCTGTTCTTCGTCTTCGTGACCGGCACGGCGGGCTATTTCCAGCAGGAGATTAGCCGCTGGATGCAGCCCGAGCGGGTGGTCACGGTGGCGCCCGTCGAGGTCGATCGCACGATCCTGACCGACCGGGCCATCGAACGATTGACCACAGTCGCACCGGTCGCCGCGAGTTGGCAGATCACCTTCCCCTACCGGCAGCCGGGGGACCGCGACTGGCAGAATTTCTCCGTCCGCTGGGAGGAAATGCCGAGCGGGACGCATGACTATGGCGCCAGCAGCAATGAGCGCCTTGACCCGGCCAGCGGCGCCGTCCTGCCGCCCGATCCCGAACCGCGAGAGACGGCGGGCGGCTTTGGCCTCTACCGCATGCACTACGCACTGCATTACCTGCCCTATGACTGGGCGATCCGGATCGTTGGCATAGCCACGATGCTGATGCTGCTGGCGATCGTCAGCGGGGTCATCACCCACAAGAAGATCTTCAAGGACTTCTTCACCTTCCGCCCCGGCAAGGGCCAGCGTTCCTGGCTGGACGCGCATAATGTGGTCAGCGTGATGGCGCTGCCCTTCTTCCTGATGATCACCTATAGCGGGCTGGTCTTCTTTCTCTTCGCCTACATGCCCGCCGGCAAGGACGTGATCTACGGCACCGACCCGGAAACGAGCGGGGCCTATTATGATGAACTGTACGAAGGCGGAGAGCATAGGCATGCGCCGATAGGCCGCCCGGCAGCACCGCTCGCGCCCATGATCGCACAGGCCGGCAAGGCGTGGGGCATGGACCAGATCGCCTGGATCACCGTCGAGCGGATGGAAGGCGAGGTGCCGGCAGTGGAACTGACCCATGTCCCGATGGGCCTTGGGCGCAATGATGCGGCAACCATGCGGTTCAACGCCGACACCGGCCAGCGCCTGCCAGATGAGCCGGCATCCAGTGGCGCGCCGGGCGTGACACAGAGCGTGCTATTCAACCTGCATGAAGGCCTCTACGTCGATATCTGGGGGCGCTGGGCCTATTTTGCGTCTGGCCTGCTTGGCTGCGCGATGGTCGGTACGGGACTGGTGCTGTGGTCGGTCAAGCGGCGCCGCTTTCATCTGAACGAAGACCGCGGGCATCAGGAGCAGTTCGGCGTGCGTCTGGTCGAGAGCCTTAACGTCGCCACGATTGCGGGCCTGCCGCTGGCTGTAGCGGGCTTCTTCTGGGCCAACCGACTGCTTCCGGTCGACATGATGGACCGTGCGGCCTGGGAATATCACAGTCTGTTCGCGCTATGGCTGGGCACGCTGTTCTACGCGCTGGGCCGTCCACTGCGTCGGGCATGGATCGAACTGCTGTGGGCGAGTTGCGCCGCTTTCGCCTGCGTGCCGCTGCTGAATGCGCTGACGACCGGGCGCGGCTTGCCAATTTCGCTTGCCGAGGGGGACTGGGTGTTCGCCGGGTTCGACCTCACCATGCTGGGCCTCGCCGGTGCCTTCGCTTTCACAGCCCGCAAGGTGCAGCGGCGCTTGCGCCCAGTGACGGTTCCGGCGCGGCAACCCGTGCTGCGGGCGGCGCAGGCATGAGCCGGGGCAAGTCCGTTTCCGTTGGCTACCGCCTGGCGGTCGCATCGCGGGTCGCAGGCGCATTTCTGGGCGGTTACGCGCTGATCTCCGCCGCAACCGTGCTGCTCGCGCTCGTCTGGCCGCTTCCTAAGGCGCAAGCGGTGCTGAGCGCATCCATGTTGAGCTTTGCGCTCTATGCGGGGTTCGTCATCTGGGCCTTCCATGTCCGTCGCCTGCGGTGGATCTGGGGCGTCGTGCTGGGCGGCACTGCATTGCTGAGCGCGGCGGCATGGCTGCTCGGTGCGGGAGGTGCAGCGTGAGCGGCGTGCATCTCGCCATGCTGGTGCTGAGCTTCCTTGGCTTCGTGGCGCTGGCCGTGGGCATGGAGCGCCATGCCAAACATCTGCTGCGCATCGTGCCCGCGCCGCATTGGCGCCTGGGCGCGCGAATTGGTGGCTGGGCGCTACTGGCGGGCGCATTGGCGCTTGGCATCGCCGGGCTTGTGACGGCCGGAGTCGGCATTGCCATCTGGACCGGATGGATTGGCCTCGCTGCGGTCGCACTCGTCTTCGCCCTGCCGAAATGGCCGTGGCAGCCGCCGGTCAAGGCCAGCGCGGACCGTAGCCCGCGCAGGAAGACCGCGCTGGTGGACGACGAACCGATCCGCCGATCCCGGCGCTGGATCGGCTGGCTTCTGCTGGCTTCGACCGCTGCAGCCTTTGCCATTGCCTTCGCACAGGTGGAGACCAAGCCATTGCAACGCGAGGATGCGATACATGGTCAGGTCGGCCCCTGGACTTTCACTTTTGCCGAGACTGACCGTGATGCCCCGGAACTGGTCGACATGGATGTGCCGATGAAAGCCTATCGCCTGCGCTTTTGCGAAAGCTGCGACAACCAGATCCTGCGCGTCACCCTCAAGGTCAATCGCCCACGCGCCATGCGCGCTTCGGGCGTCGCGTTCGAGGGCGCGCGCTGGGAGCGTTCGACACAGATCCAGTTGCCCTCCAATCTCACCGCCAGGAGTGAATTATGGATGACGGTTGTGGGCAAGGACGGCGCGGTCCATCAGACATCGTGGCCGATGGCCGCTGTCTCGCCTGCGACCGTCACCTGGTTCGCCCATCAGGAGCGCACGAAATGACAGCCGTGAGAAGACCTCTAGCCTGTGGGGTGGCCGTCATCATCGGCGTCTTGTCGACGCCCGTACTGGCGCATGAACCGATCCTCAAATGCGTGTTGCTGGACCCGGCGACTGTCCGGTGCCGGGGAGGCTACGCCGAAGGGGAGACAGCACAGGGCGAGCGCCTTGAGGTGGTTGATCATGCCGACAGGAGGCTGCTGGCCGGCAAGCTGGGCAAGGATGGCACGCTGACCTTTGTGCGGCCCAAAGGCCCCTATTATGTCCTGTTCGACGTAGGGCCCGGCCATCAGGCGATCGTCGAACATGATGAGATCAGCCTGCCGAGGGCAAGCGACCGAGCCCGTTGGGTGAGGAAATGAGAGCATGACGGTCAATCGCAGCAGCGCGCGGGTGGCTCCTCTGGCCTATGATGCGTCGGACGATCCTGCCCGCCAGACGGGCCTCGTCGAGATGGGGGCGATATCAGCAGCGTCAGCATGGCGGCCATCGGGTCGCTACGCGGACCAGCCCATAAGCCTTCAGACGCGGCTGTTCGGAATGGCCGGGGTTTGCTGCGTCGCCATGGTCATAGCCGCTGGCCTGTTTTTGTCCTGGCAGGTCTACACTGCAGTAAAGCCAACGCCAGCGCTCAGCGTGTTCGATATTGCTGCTCCCGCCGCACCGCCCGAACCACAGCGGCAGGTGTCTCCAGGCCCCGAACAGGTCCAGAAGGAAAACGCGCAGCTTCAGCCCGATCGCCCCAGGATCGAGGTTCCCGAAATCGAGATCCCAAGCCAGAACCCGGTCACGCTGGTTGCGGCCAAGCCTGTCATCGATCCCGGCCCGCCGGTCGAGAAGACCACGGCGCCGGAAACCAAGCCGGCACCGCCCGCGCAGAAGGCCAGCGATGCCAAACCCAGTTGGGAAGGCCTCGTGCTGGGCGCGCTCAACAAGGTGAAGCGCTATCCGCGGGAGGCGGTGTTCCGGCGCCAGCAGGGCGTGCCCTATATCCGCTTCGTCATGAACCGCGATGGCAAGGTCTTGTCTGTCCGGCTGGAGCGGTCCTCGGGCGTCCGCTCCCTCGACGACGAGGCTCTCAGCCTGCCCAAGCGGGCCTCGCCGCTGCCCAGACCGCCTGAAGAGGTGAAGGGCGACAGCATCGAACTGGTGGTCCCCGTAGAGTTTTTCATGTCCTGAAAACCCTCATTGGGCCTGAAAACCCTCATTGGGAGAGTGTCGCATTGACAACAATCGCCCGAGGATCGCCGCGTCGAACGGCGATGGCGCTCAAGCGCCGTTCGTTTATCGAACAGCGCGTCATCCGCATGCTGCGGGGAGACCAGACCGACGATCGAGCCCTGTTCCTCTATGAGGCGCAATTTGGTCGACTTCGTGATCTGGCGCACCGCGCAGGCATGCGGGTCAATGTGCCCGGCACTAGCTGGCTCGGCCGTGATGAGCTTTCGCTGTTGGCCTGGCTGGCGCAGGCGCAGCGGGTACTGAGCTATACGAAATCATTCCATCGCGACGCCATGCTTACGCTCACCGTGGTTCACTGCGCTGGCACTCTCAACGCGCTGGGTATTCAACTGCCGCCTCTCACCCTCCAGCATGCGTCGACGGTCGAGGAGACCGAATAACGTCCCACCTCGCGCGGCGCGTGCCGCTACGCGCCCCATATCAGTCATACACGCTTACCTTCGCATTCCGATTTCAGCCGCTGGCACTGGTTGCAACTCAGCTTCGACGCCTCTATGAATTGAGAATTGATCGCAATAATCAGCCCCGCTTCCTGAGCGTGCCGCTGCGACAGCGCACTTGGTGAGACGAAGGGCAGGTCTTGAGTCCCGACATGATCGGCCTGAATATCTATGCCGCGCATCGACGCGCGCTGATCGACTATGCCGAGCGTATAGTGGGCAGCCGCGCCGAGGCGGAGGATGTCGTTCAGGACGCCTGGCTGCATTTGCGGCAAGCGCTGGGGCGTGGTGTGCTGCGGGATCCTGTGCCCTATCTGTACCGGATCGTCCGTAATCTGGCTATCGACGTCCAGCGACGCGCGCGCCGGCAGTCGCGCCATCTGGCGGAGGGCGGTGATGCACATCTGGCAGAGGTGCCCGACGACACTCCGTCTCCCGAAGCAGTTGTTGCCGCGCAGGCGGAATTGCACTGTGTCGAGCAAGCTCTTGCCAGTCTGCCCGAAAGGCAGCGCATCGCCATCGAGATGTATCGATTGGGCGGATTCAAGCTGCGCGAAATCGCCGACCGACTGAGTATTTCCGTGTCTCTCACCCATCTGCTGATCGCGCAGGGACTGGCGGAATGCCATCGCCAGTGCCGCATGGATACTCAGCCTTGAAAAAGCAGATCGCCCGAACGTGCTATCCATGGAGCGGTGCGCATATGGAGAAGCGCCATCCGTCGCGCTGTGGAGAGACTGTCCATGTCGGATAAGGCTGATCATATCAGTATGGAGGCATCCGAGTGGCTCATTCGCCTGCGCGAGGCGCCGGACGACAGGGATCTGGAACGACGGTTCGTTGTCTGGCGCGATGCCGATCCGGACCATCTGCGGGCCTGGAGTGAAATGCAGGCGCTGTTCGACCTGATCGGTGATGTCGAAGCCCGCCATCCGGAGTATCTGGTGCCAGCGTCCGATCCGCCACCAGCCTACGGCGCCTCGCGCCTGCGGCGCTTGTGGAAGGTGACTGCGATCTCGGCGATCGCAGCCTGCCTCGCCATCCTCGTCGGTCCCGCATTGCTTCTGCGGATGCAGGCCGACCATATGACGGCGGCCGGGCACCTGGCGAATATCCGGCTGGACGATGGCAGCCGCATACATCTCGGCCCCGACAGCGCGATTGCCGTCGCCTATTCGGTGGAACGCCGCGATGTCAGACTGCTGAAGGGACAGGCATGGTTCGAAGTGCATCCCGACAAATCCCGTCCCTTCCGGGTGCGGACCGACCGGATCAGCGCGACGGCGCTCGGTACGGCATTCGATGTCCGGATGATCGGAACGGATCGCAGCGTGGCCGTGGGGCATGGCCGTGTCCGCATCGACGAAAGCGCACGCAACGATAGCAGGCAGGCGGCGCCGAAAGCGGTGCTGAACGCGGGAGACTGGATCGCAGCGGTGTCAGGAAAAGGCATCGACAAAGGCCATCAGGCAAGCGACCTGGCCGGTATCTGGCAGTCAGGATCGGTCATCATTCGCGGCCGAACGGTCGCCGACGCGATCGAGGAACTGCGCCCCTGGTACAGGGGCCGGATCCTTCTCGCCAACGATGGCGTGGGGGCGAAGCGCGTGACCGGCATCTACCGCCTGTCCGATCCGGAAGAGGCACTGCGTGCCCTAGTGGAACCGCATGGCGGAAGCATTACCCGGATTACGCCCTGGCTGATGATCGTTTCCTGAGAAATTTCACATTTCTTTCTCCCTGTTTTTGAAAAGCCCGACTTCGCCAGCGTGGAATGAATGAGTGGTTCTTGCGACGCATTATCGATTGCTCGTTCCACATTCATTCAAACGAAGGAGTAATCATGTTCGGGGGCAACAGCCATAAGATGGTGGCGGGAACGAAGGCGCTTGGTCTGTTATTGCTGGCATCAGCCAGCGCCACCATGACGCTCGCGCCGAGCGCGCAGGCCCAGCCCGCTGGCCAGCGCAGTTTCAACATCGCCGCCCAGCCCCTGACCGAAGCGATCATGCAGTTCGGACGTCAGTCGGGTCTTCAGGTGACGGCCGATACCAGGCTTGTCGCTGGTAAAACCGGTGCTGCCGTGTCCGGCAATCATGCCCCGGCCGAGGCATTGAGCATGTTGCTGGCGGGCACAGGCCTGACCTTCCGCTTTACCAGTCGCACGACAGCGATATTGGAGCCTGCGCCGCACGCTTCGGTCGACGCGGTTCAGCTTGGCCCGGTTCGGGTTGAGGGCGCGCAAGGAGCCGGTTTGGTTGCATCCTCCGATCCCGGCGCGACGGAGGGGACTGGCTCTTACGCGCCTACGAAGGTGACGGTAGGCAAAAGCGCGCAATCACTGCGTGAAATCCCCCAGTCGGTCAGCGTCATTACGCGCAAGCGCATGGACGACCAGAATATGACGACCGTCAGCGAAGCGCTGGATCAGGTCACGGGCGTGCGCAGCTTCGGCTATGAACGGCAGGAGCAATATATCATCCGCGGCTATGCAGCCAATGCGCAATATAATGGGGTGCCGCAGCAGGAGGGGTCGGACAAGGCCAGTTCCAACACGGACGACCTGGCCTTTTTCGACCGGATCGAGGTGCTGCGAGGCCCGTCCGGCCTGCTCACCGGCAGTGGCGAACCGGGCGGCACGATCAACTATGTGCGCAAGCGCCCGACGGATGTGCTCGCCATTGCAGGGCTGGCGAGCCTAGGCTCCTGGGATCGTTATCGTGGCGAAATCGACGTCGGCGGCCCGGTGACCGCATCGGGCAATCTGCGAGCGCGCATCGTCGGCGTCTATCAGGACGAGGACAAATATTATGACGTCGGCTTCAACAAGGATCGCGGCATCTATGGCGTGGTCGAATATGATCTGACGCCCCGCACGACCATCGGCGTCAGCGGCATCTACTCGCAGCGCAAGTTCATCAACAGCTTCGGTCTTCCTCTGTACGACGATAACAGCGTACCGGCTCGTGGATCGTTCACCGGGTCCGATGCGACCTCCCGCCAGCGGTCGCGCGAGATGTTCGTGGACCTCAGTCATGACTTTGGCGGCGACTGGTCGTTCAAGGCCGCCTACAGCCTGCGCCGCATGGACTATGGCGGCTATTCCGTGTTTCCCGGCGACGCCATCGACCGCGAGACGGGCCTCGTGCCCAGCCTGTCCGCAGGCCGGGTCGAGCAGGAAACGAAATGGCACAGCTTCGACGCGCATGTGACGGGACCGCTTCACCTGTTCGGACGCGCGCATGACCTGACCATTGGCGTCAATCGGTCGCGATACGACTTCATCGGCGGCACGAAATTCGTCAATCCTGGTGCCTGGGATGTGCTGAACGATCATGACCTGTCGGCCATCATCGACGAGAATATAACCTACCGCTACGAAACCGTGACGGCGCAGACGGGCTTTTATGGGTCCGTGCGGATCCGCCTCGCCGATCCGCTCACGATCGTGCTGGGCGGTCGCCTGACGAACTTCAAGATCAAGGATCGCGATGTGGTCCCCGAGGTGACGCCCTGGATCGATAGCAGCGCGAAGAGTAGCGGACGGTTCACGCCCTATGCTGGCGTGGTGCTGGACGTGACCGACCAATTGACCCTTTATGCCAGCTATACCGACACGTTCGTGCCCCAGACAGCGCAGGATGTGAACAACCGCACGCTGGCGCCGCGCGTCGGCTGGCAGATGGAAACGGGCGTCAAGGGCAGCTTCTTCAACGATGCGCTCAACGCCTCCGTCGCGCTGTTCCGTATCCATGACAGTAACCGCGCCATCGTGGACGAAGTGAATGTCGGTTGTGGCGGAACTATCGACGGCACCTGCTCGCGTGCCGCAGGCAAGGTCCGCAGCCAGGGCGTCGAAGTCGACATCGGCGGCAGTCCGCTGCCCGGCTGGGACATCACGCTGGGCTATACCTATAACCAGCAGAAATATCTGAGCGATACCGATCCGACCAATGTCGGCCAGCGTTTCCTGCCCGCGCAAAGTCCGGAACAGATGTTCAAGCTGTGGACGCAGTTCGACCTTGGCAAGGCCGGTGTGCAGGGCTGGGCATCCGGGCTGACCTTGGGTGCTGGCGTGCAGGCGCAGAGCAATATGTATACCGATCTGATCCGGCAGAATGCCTATGCCATTGTAAACGCGAAGGCAGGTTACAGGGTTTCGGAGAACTGGGACCTGTCGCTGGTGGTCAACAACCTGTTCGACCGCACCTATCTGCGCATTCCTGGCTACGCCATCTTCTACAACATCTACGGTGAACCAAGAAACTTCCGCCTGACGCTGCGCGGCAAGATCTGAGCGATCGCGGCGATCCGCGTGACTAAGTACCGGATCGCCGCATCATCGCATGCTTGAAAATTGATACGCCGACGGGACCAACCCGGCTGCCTCCCTAAGGCCAACTTTGGCTATCCAGAATGGCATAGCGGACCGGCCGCACCTGGGAGTGGAAAATCGGCGGCTGAACGTCTCGAATAGGCCGGAAAACCTTATTGGACCAAAGTATGATCCAACCGCGCGGCCTGGCCCATTATGCTCGGCATCCATGCAGGTGCGGATGACTGCGCATCGGGGAGGTGCCGGTGAGCTTCAGGAAGGCGATGGTCGCGGGCGCATTGGCGCTGACATTGTCGCTCGCTGTGCTGATCACGACATCGATCTGGCATCACAGGCTCGCCGCTCGGTCACTTTCGCGGATCGAAATGGCCCAGCATCAGGCGTTGCTGGTCACCCGGCTGGAGACGGACATTGTCGCCCGGCAACTGGCCGATCGGTCACAGCATGTTGCCATGGATCAGGCCATCGCGGTCGGCATGCGGGCCTATCTGGACAGTATTGAAAACGAACGCCACCTGATCGATACCGACGCGGAAAGTCAGACCCAGCAAACCCATGAGTGGGCAAGAGCGCAAGAACTGGCCGGGGTCATCGCCGATCCCGATCGGGCGCGATGGAGGGTGGCACGCGCTTTGTCGCATGACATCGCCGTCCGGGAACAGGAGGAGGCGCGGGAGGCCGCGCAATCGATCGCGCAAGCCCAGCGCTGGAGCGGCTGGCTGATCGGCAGCGTGGCGCTTTTCATCCTGCTGCTGTGTGGCGCAACCGGCTGGCTACTGTGGCGCGGCATTGTGGCGCCCATCGCTACGCTCATCGATGGCACAGACAGGCTCAGGGCAGAACGGGCCCCGGCGCGCGTTCGGCTGCAGGGGCTGCACGAACTGCAGCATCTGGCCGCCCAGTTCAACGACATGGCGGAAGCGATCGAGACGCAGGTGGCCACGCGCACGACGGCCCTGGAACAGGCCAATCAGCGACTGCGCGACATCGATGGCCGGCGTCGGCTGTTCCTGTCCAAGGTCAGCCATGAACTGCGCACGCCCGTAACTGTGATGCGCGGTGAAGCGGAAGTGGCGCTGCGCCGGCCGGAGGATCGCGCCGCACTAGAGGATGCGCTGGTCCATATCGTCGACAGCGGCCAGTTCCTCCATCGGCGGCTGGATGATCTGCTGGCGCTGGCCCAAGCGGAAGACGGCGCCTTGTCGGTCGCGCCCCGGCCGATCGACCTTGCCCTCGTGCTGCGCGACGCCCATGCCATGGTGGCCCCTTTCGCCCGATCAAGCGGTATCGGGCTTCAACTTGAAGCGGCAAGCGATGCGGTGCCGGTCGTCGGCGACCCCGATCGATTGCGCCAGGCCCTCGTTGCCATCATCGATAATGGCATAAAATTCTCGCCGCCCGACGGCATGATCCGGCTGGATATGCGATCGGACGGCGATCGCGCGCGTATCGCGATCAGCGACGATGGGCCGGGCGTAGCGGAAGCCGATCTGGTCAGGATTTTCGATCCCTATTTCCAGGCTGATGTCGGACGCAGCCGGGGTGGCACCGGGCTCGGGCTCGCGCTCGCGCGATGGATCGCAGATCGGCATGGCGGCCAACTGGACGCTGCCAATCACCGCATGAGGGAGGGCCTGTGCGTGTCGCTGACCTTGCCGGTGGTGTCATGAACATCCTGCTGGTGGAAGATGATCCGGGCATCGGCCGCTTCGTCCATCGCGGATTGATGGCCGAAGGCTATATGGTGGAATGGCAGACATCGGGACGGCGGGCTCGTCCAAGACTGGCATCCGGCCTGTTCCATGCTGCGATCCTGGACCTTGGCCTGCCTGATATGGATGGAGCAGATCTTTGCCGTGAGTTGCGGCAGGACGGGGTCGACTTGCCGATCTGCATGCTGACCGCGCGCGCCAGCCTGGACGAGAAGCTGGAGGGGTTCCGCTGCGGCGCCGATGATTATCTGACCAAGCCTTTTTCCTTCGAGGAATTGCTGGCGCGGCTGGCGGTCATGGTTCGACGTCGCGAAGGCCGCGATGCCGAGCGCCTGTCGCTGGGATCGCTGGCGATCGACATTCGTGCCCGGACGGCGCAGATCGAGGGGAAGCCGCTCGATTGCAGCCGGCGCGAGTTCGACCTGCTGCTGTGTCTGGCCCGTCAGGCGGGGCAGGTGGTATCGCGCAGCCAGATATTGGACATAGCGTGGGGCACCGACGCCGACGTCACGGAAAACAGCGTCGACGTCTATGTCGGCTATTTGCGCAAGCGCCTGGCCGCGCACGCCTGCGCGCCCGACCTGCTGACGGTGCGTGGGGTCGGTTTCATGCTACGGCATGGGACCAAAGCATGAGCGATATTGAGAGGGATCTCATGAAGCGCTCAGGACGCTCTCAGAAAGCCTTCCTACACTTCTCCGGGTAAGCGGCGATCAAGCCGCACTGCCAAGGAGGATGCGATGCGAGGAGCAAGGGGGCGGCTGGCGGCGATGACGGCGCTGGCAACGATGCTGGCGGGGCCGGCGCTGGGCCAGAATGGGGCCGCGGCCAAGCATGATTTCAAGCTGCCAGGCGTCAGTTGGGACGACATCCTGAATGACGAGCAGAGCAACGACAATGTGCTGATGTACGGCCTAGGCGTGCGGGCCCAGCGGTTCAGCACGCTCGACCAGATCAACAGCGACACCGCTAAGAAACTGGTGCCCAAATGGGTTTTCTCCTTCGGCGACGAGCGGCAGCGCGGGCAGGAAAGCCAGGCGCTCTTCTATGACGGTGTCATCTATGTGACCGCATCCTACAGCCGGATATTTGCGCTGGACGCGGCGACGGGCAAGAAGATCTGGTCCTACACCGCACGTCTGCCCGATGACATCCGTCCCTGCTGCGACGTCATTAATCGCGGCGCGGCCATCTATGGCGACAAGATCTTCCTCGGCACGCTCGACGCCTCCATGATCGCGCTCGATCGCAAGACCGGAAAGGTGGTGTGGAACAAGAAGTTCCAGGATCACAAGGCCGGCTACACCATGACCGGCGCGCCGACGATCGTGAAGGACCAGAAGACCGGCCGCGTCATGCTGATCCACGGATCGTCCGGTGATGAATTCGGCGTGGTGGGCGAACTGTATGCCCGCGATCCCGACACTGGCGAGGAAATCTGGATGCGCCCGATGGTCGAGGGGCATCAGGGGCGCCTCAACGGCAAGCCGTCGAGCTTCACCGGCGATCCCAAGGCGCCGAGCTGGCCCAATGACAAGGATGGCAAGAAAGTCGAGGCGTGGAACCATGGCGGCGGCGCGCCCTGGCAGTCGGCGACCTTTGACGTGAAGACCAACACGATCGTCATCGGCACCGGCAATCCCGCGCCATGGAATACCTGGAAGCGTTCGCCGGGCGACAGTCTCTATACATCAGGCCAGGTCTATATCGAACCCTCGACCGGCGAGCCGGTGGGCTTCTTCCAGCATACGCCCAACGACGCCTGGGACTTTTCGGGCAATAATCCGATCGTGCTGTTCGATCTGGAAAAGGACGGCAAGACGATCCGCGCCGGCGCCCATGCCGATCGCAACGGCTATTTCTTCCTGACCGATCTCGACAAGCTGACCAAACGCGACGGCAAGATCAGCAAGCAGAAGGGATCGGCGCTGGGCATCTATCCCTTCGTCCCGAACATCAGCTGGGCCAGCAAATGGGATGTAGCCAATGGCCGGCCGATCGAAAATCCGGGGCAACGCCCGCCGCCGCCTGCACCAGGCCAGGACAAGGGGGACGTGATCAAGGTCACCCCCAATTTCCTGGGCGGCACCAACTGGATGCCCATGTCCTACAATCCGGGAACCGGACTGTTCTACATCCCGTCCAACGACTGGTCGGAGGATTACTGGACCGAGAATGTGACCTACAACAAGGGTGCCGCCTATCTTGGCCAGGGCTTCCGCATCCGCAAGCAGTTCGACGATCATGTCGGCGTGCTGCGGGCGCTGGACCCCAAGACCGGCAAGATCGCCTGGGAGGCAAAGGAACATCTGCCGCTATGGGGCGGCAACCTGACCACCAAGGGCAATATCGTCGTCCAGGGCACCAGCGACGGCTATGTGAAGCTGTTCAACGCCAAGACTGGCGAGGAGCTGTGGAAATTCCAGACCGGGTCGGGCGTGGTGTCTGTGCCCATCACCTGGGAGATGGGGGGCAAGCAATATATCGGCCTTGCGTCGGGCTATGGCGGCGCGGTGCCGCTATGGGGTGGCGACATGGCCGACCTCACGCGCTCGGTCAGCCAGGGTGGCTCATTCTGGGTGTTCGAACTGCCCGAAGGCTGATCCCCTTCTGGCATCACCGGGGATTCATCACCCCTGGTGCCGATCCGCCCGGTCGGCCGGCGCCTCCCTTGCCGACCGACCGGGCGGACTCCGTTTTCATGGGGAACCTGCCATGCGCATCATCCTGTCCCTGCTGGCCGCATCGCTGACTGTCCCGCCAGCCACTGCCCAGATGCTCATCACCAATGTCGAGGAACGCCCCGATCCCTGGATCGTCAACGGCTGCCGGATCGGACCGGAGGCGAATTGCCCCGGCGCCGACCTGCGCTTTGCCGATCTGGCCAATGCCGACCTCAGCGGCGCCGACCTGACCGGAGCACAACTGGCGCGCGCCGATCTGCGCCATGCCAATCTGACTGGCGCCAAGCTGACCAACGCCGACCTCGACGGCGCCCGGATGAGCACCGCCTTCATGGGCGGCACCCGTCTGGAAGGGGCATCGCTGCGCGGCACCGATCTGTCCTTCGTCCGCGCAGCCAAAGCGCGATTCGACCGCAGCGACATGACTGCCGCCACGCTGGAAAAGGCACTGCTCAAGGGAGCAAGCTTCCAGGATGCGCGCTTCATCAACACCGACCTCATGGAAGCCAAATTCTACGAAGCCGACCTGGAACGCGCCGTCATGGATGGCGTGCAATTGCGCTTTGCCGTGTTCCAGGATGCATGGATGAAGGATTGCAGGGGCTGCCCGACCCATTGGCAAAGCGGCGATACCGTCTGGCAGACGGAGGAACGGGAGCGGCAACGCAATCAGTAGACGTGTCGCGCGTTTGTCCCGTGGCCATCATAGCCTCAGGAGGCATGTCATGGGATTATCAGAATTTGATCCCAGCGCCCGGGAGCGGGTATCGTGGAACGCCGGACGCAAGGTTGGCGCAAAGCGGGCGCTGAAACCCCGCCAAATTTGGGCGCTCCGCTTCGGGGTCAGCCGGCGGTCGACCTTATCATAGATGATGATGGCGCAGCAGGTCATCGCCAGCAGCAATAGCCACAGTTCGGCATCGATGCCATAGCCGAAGCGCATGGTGCGCACTGGGCATCGTCAGAAGCGCTTGGATGCGGCCAGGCGGATGTCGCACCCCGACGACGCCCTCGAAATCGAGAATGGTGGTGTAATCGGCGACACTTGTATGCGCGCGAGAATTGACGTCGAACAGATTATGGACATACGTGAGCAGGGTAAGGCGTCCGGTGCCGAAAGGCTGCCAGCGGCCGAACATATCGACCACCGTATAACCGGGTTCGTCGACGCACTGGGTGGTCTCCCCCCCATCTGATCTCGACATCGCGCTGGAGCTCTTCGATATCATCGTGCTAGTTATGATGGGGGGAGGCTGATTTCGGAGTTCAGCTACGGTGATGGCTCGTCGCCAGCGGTCACGCTCCAATTGTCGCCGACTAAGGTTCCAAACCCACGGCCATAGTCTTCCGACGTCGCCTTTGGATTGGCAGGCCGTCGGTGCAGCCAGCTCTGGTTCCTGAAAAGCCTTACCGTCCTGGTGGTTCCCGGCCGTTCCTGACAAGTATGTGGAACAATATGTGGATTGGAAATCAACACACTTCATACAAGCGTTTAAAATAAACAAGTTGTTGAAGATGTTGGCGGAGCGGGAGGGATTCGAACCCTCGATACGCTTTTGACGTATACTCACTTTCCAGGCGAGCGCCTTCGACCACTCGGCCACCGCTCCGCAGGAACCCCATCGTCGCTGTAAGCGGCGTGAATCGGGTTCATATTCCATCGCACTGGAGGCGGCTCCCTATCGCGCGACAACGCACTAGGCAAGGGGATGCTTTACTTTCTTGCGCGGCAATTGTTTGATCGGGTCATGACCCTTCCCCGCCGTGCCGCGCTGCTCGCGCCCTTCATCGCCATCCTGCCCCTTGCCGTTGCCGATGCGGCCGATCCGCCGGCCACGCCCAGCGCGGTCGTGGCGCAGGCGCCGGCCAGTGCCTGGCGTGCCGTCCCGGCGCAGGATCTGCTGGTGATGACGATCGAGGGCGGCAAGCGCGTGCTGATCCAGTTGGCGCCGCAATTCGGGCCGCGCCATGTCGCCAATATCCGCGCGCTCGCCACCGCGCATTGGTGGGACGGCACCAGCATCAACCGGGTGCAGGACAATTATGTCGTCCAATGGGGCGACGCGACCGAGAAGAAGTCGCTGCCTACCGGCCTCGCGCCGACCAGTCCGGCCGACTATGTCCAGCCGCTTGGGGGCATGAAGGCGAAGCTGACGCCGCTGCCCTATCCCGATCCCTATGCGCGCGCGACCGGCTTCATCGATGGCTGGCCGGTGGCGATCGAGGGGGACGCCGCCTGGCTGCCACACTGCTATGGTATGATCGGCGTCGGCCGCAACATGTCGCCCGATGCCGGCACGGGGGCGGAACTCTATACCGTGATCGGTCAGGCGCCGCGCCAGCTCGATCGCAACATCGCCGTGGTCGGTCGCATCGTCGAGGGGATGACGGCGCTCACCAGCCTGCCGCGTGGCAGTGGTGATCTGGGCTTCTATACCGATGCCGAGCGCAAGCTGCCGATCGTCTCGGTGCGCCTCGCAAGCGATCTGCCGCAGGCGGAGCAGCCACATGTCCAGGTGCTGGATACCGGCTCGGCCAGCTTCGCCGATTATCTGCGGCTGCGCGCCAACCGGAAGGATGATTTCTACGACTGGCCGGCGGGTGGCGTCGATCTGTGCAATGCGCCGGTGCCGGTGCGATTGGCGCCTTAAAGAGGAAGATCGCGCAGCCGATAGCCGCGCCAGTCGCGGATACGGCGGATGGCAAAACTGGTCCGGATCGCCGACACGCCGGGCAGGCGGGCGAGGCAGTCGCGATGGACCGCGTCGAAGCCCTTGAGGTCGGCGGCGGCGACCCGCAGCAGATAGTCGGCCTGGCCCGCCATCAGATGGCATTCCAATATTTCCGGGAAGCCGGCGACCGCCGTCTCGAACCGCTCCATCGCCTCGCGGCTCTGGCTGGTCAGCGAAATCTCGACAAAGGCCTGGAGCGTCAGGCCTAGCGCGGCCGGATCGAGCCGGGCGGCATAGCCCTCGATCATGCCGGCATCCTCCAGCGCGCGGATGCGGCGATGGCAGGCGGAGGAGGAGAGGCCGATCTGCTCGCCCAGCTCGTTCATCGACCGGCGGGAATCGCTCTGCAGCGCCTCCAGCAACGCGATGTCGAACCGATCCATGCAATGTCATCCCGATGAAATAAGATTTCGCGATATATCATCCTGCATGCGGGCGATCGCAAGCGCAAATCAGGGAACAATCGCCACCCGCTTGGCGATATGATGGGGCCACAACCGGCGGGGCTGCGTTGTCCTTTCAGGATGGGCCATCCCGCTGCAAAATGGAGAGCGTCTCATGATCGTCGGCACCGTCAAGGAAATCAAGAATCACGAATATCGCGTCGGCCTGACCCCCGAGAGCGTCCATGAACTGACGGCCCATGGCCATGCGGTTCTGGTCGAGACCGGCGCGGGTGAGGGCATTGGCGCGCATGACGCGCTCTATGAGCGGGCCGGCGCCACCATCATCGCCACCGCCGCCGAAGTGTTCGCGCGCGCCGAGATGATCGTCAAGGTGAAGGAGCCCCAGGCTGTCGAGCGCGCGATGCTGCGCCCCGGCCAGATCCTCTACACCTATCTCCACCTCGCGCCCGATCCGGAGCAGACCCGCGACCTGATCGCCTCAGGTGCGACCTGCATCGCCTATGAAACCGTGACCGACGCCAGCGGCGGCCTGCCGCTGCTGAAGCCCATGAGCCAGGTGGCCGGCCGCATGTCGATCCAGGCCGGCGCGACCGCGCTGGAAAAGGCGCATGGCGGCCGCGGCGTGCTGCTGGGCGGCGTGCCGGGCGTGCTGCCGGCCAAGGTCGTCGTGATCGGCGGCGGCGTTGTCGGCTTCAACGCGGCGCAGATGGCGGCCGGCCTTGGCGCCGACGTCACCATTCTCGACCGCAATCCCGAAGTGCTCGAAAAGCTGGGCATGTATTTCGAGGCGCGGGCCAAGACCCGTTTCTCGAACCGCGCGAACCTGGCCGAATGCGTGGCCGAGGCGGATCTGGTGATCGGTGCGGTGCTGATTCCGGGCGCCGCCGCGCCCAAGCTGGTCAGCGCCGACATGCTCAAGTCCATGAAGAAGGGCGCGGTGCTGGTCGACGTCGCAATCGACCAGGGCGGCTGCTTCGAAACCAGCCATGCCACCACCCATGCCGACCCGACCTACATCATCGACGGCATCGTCCATTATTGCGTCGCCAACATGCCCGGCGCGGTCGCCCGCACCAGCACCTATGCGCTCAATAACGTGACCCTGCCGCACGCGCTGCGCATCGCCGAACTGGGTTGGAAGGACGCCCTGCGCCGCGATCCGCACCTGCTCGCGGGCCTCAATGTCTGGGACGGCAAGGTCACCTACAAGGCCGTCGCCGACGATCTGGGCCTGCCCTACACCCCGGCGGAAGACGCGATCGCCTGATCGCGCCACCCCCTGTTTCCCGGCGTCCCCGACAGGCGCCGGGCAAAAGGACGCCAGCCCTCCCTTGCGGGGCTGGCGTCCTTTTATTTTGCGCCGTTTTTCGTCTGGCGCGACGTCGCGTCGCCGGGCTTTGTTTCCCGATTGTCAAATAAACGCCATGGATTCTCTTGCGGGTTCCAAGATCTCGTTCGTCTAGTCGGGCAGGGGGACATGACCACATGCCCCCCATGCATCCTGGTTCCGCCGAAGAGAGGCATGGTTTAACATCATGGTCGATTTCCCCACATTCGCCGCCTTGATCCAAAAAGGCGATCGCTCCATCATGCGCGCCGGTCGCGCACTGCAGAAAGGGGCGTGCTGATGTCCGGTGATATCATGACCTGGCTCGTGCCGCTGGTTGCCATGCTGGCCGCCGGTCTGCTCGCCGGCTTTGCCGCCGGCATCTTCGGCATCGGCGGCGGCTTCGTCGTCGTGCCGGCGCTGCTGGTCGTGCTGCCGCTGCTGGGCGGGACGAAGGACGGCATCGCCCATGTCGCGATCGGCACGTCGGCTGCGACGATCATCCTGACCTCGATCCGATCGCTGCTGGCGCATTCCAAGCGCGGGGCGGTGGAGTTCGACGTCCTCAAGACATGGGCGCCCTGGATCATTTTGGGCTGTGGCGCGGGCGTCGTGCTGGCGGGCCATGTCGATGGCCGCACGCTCAAGATGATCTTTGGCGCAGGCGTCATCCTGATGTCGCTCAACTTCCTGATCCCGGTGCTGAACGGCAAGGTGATCAGCGACCAGATGCCGTCGGGACTGGCGCGCATCGGCATTGCAGGCGGGTTGGGCACCTTTTCCTCGCTGCTGGGCATCGGCGGCGGCACCATTGCCATCATGACGATGACGCTGTGCGGCCGCACCATCCACCGCGCCATCGCCACCGCATCGGGCATCGGCACGCTGATCGCCATCCCGACCACCATCGGCTTTGCCATCATCGGCTTCCGCGAAGGCGGCCTGCCCTGGGGGTCGCTGGGCTATATCAACATCCCCGCGACGATAGCGATCGCATCGATGTCGATGCTGACCGCGCCGCTGGGCGTGGCCGCCGCCCACAGCCTGCCCGCCGGGCCGCTGAAGAAGATCTTCGGCGTCTATCTGCTGATCATCGGTGCGCTGATGCTGCGCGCGGGGCTCAAGATCTGATAATGATCTGATAATCTGGCTGTATTTCTTAACGGCCGCCAGTGACCGCCTTAACAGGCTTTGTCACTGGCGGCCGTTCGCGCTATCTGACAGGCGGTGAAGATGGCGCAAACCGACCCGATTTCCGTGCTGCTGGTGGAAGATGACCCGGCGGCCCGCGCCAATATTGCCGAAATCCTCGTCCGCGCCGGCATGGTCGTCGACCTGGCCGAGGATGGCGCCGAAGGGCTCAAGCGCGCCGCATCGGGCCGCTATCATGTCATCATCCTCGATCGCACCCTGCCGCATCTTTCGGGCATCGACGTGGTGACGCGCATGCGCGTCGCCGGGATCGAGGCGCCGGTGCTGATGCTGTCCGCGCTCGGCCGCAGCGAGCATCGGGTCGAGGGGCTGGAAAGCGGCGTCGATGACTATATGGCCAAGCCCTTCGAGCCGGACGAACTGGTCGCCCGCGTGCGCGCTTTGTGGCGCCGGGCGGGGCGGTTGCAGCAGGATTCGGTGCTGCTGTTCGGCGATCTGGAATGCCATGTTAAGGCGCGCACGGCCCATCGCGCGGGCCGCCATGTGCCGCTGTCGCCCAAGGAATTCGCGCTGTTCCGCTACCTCATGGAACATGCCGGCGAAGTGGTCACGCGCGAAATGCTGCTGCGCCATGTGTGGAAACTCAGTTTCGATCCCCAGACCAATGTCGTCGACGTCAATGTCGGGCGCCTGCGCCGCAAGCTGGAGGAAGGGTTCGATAGCGCCGTGCTGGAGACGGTCTGGGGCACCGGCTATCGGTTGATCGCCGCCCATGGCTAGGTTCGGCCTGCTGCGCTCGGTCTTCGGCCGGGTCACGCTGTCGGCCCTGCTGGTCAGCCTGGCGTCCACGCTGGTGCTGTTCCTGGTGGTCGAACGGATCGTCGAGACCGACGGGCGCGTGATGCTGGGGCGAGAGGTCGATACCGATCTGGCGGGCCTGGCCGACATCTATGTCAGCAGCGGCGAGGCGGAATTGAGGGCACGCATCGCCGATCGGCTGGCAATGGAGCGCGGCGACAGCGAAAAGGCCTATTATCTGCTCGCCGATGCGGCCGGGCGCCGGGTGGCGGGCAATATCGATCACTGGCCCGCCCTGGCGTCCGAAGTGTCCGAGGCCCGGCTGATCCGCCTGCCGGGCGGCGACCGCATGTTCGCGCGGGCGACGCTGCTTGGTCCCGACACCCGGCTGATCGTGGGGCGCAGCAATGTTCGCGCGCGGGCGCTGCAGACCCGGCTCGCCATCGCCTTTGCCATTGCCGGGGCCATCGTCGCCCTGCTCAGCCTTGCCGCCGGCCATTTCGCGGCGCGGCGCCTGCGCCGCCGGGTTGAACGGATCAACCATGTCTTCGACGCGGTGCGCGCCGGCGATATCGGTGCGCGCGCCCGCGCCACCGGGGCGAGCGACGAACTGGCCGAACTGGCGGCGAACACCAATGCGATGCTGGATCAGGTGCAGCGGTTGATGGAGGCCCAGCGCTCCGTGTCGGATCAGACCGCGCACGAGATCCGCACCCCGCTGATGCATCTCGATACGCGTATCCTGAAGGCGATGGAGCGGACTGGGGATGAGGGGCTGTTGCGGACCCTCGGCCGGTCGCGCGATGAGATACGCAGCGTCGTCCGGCTGCTCGATTCCCTGCTCGACATTGCCGGCACCCAGGCGCTGCGCGGCGATCGCCGGGGTCTCGCCGATGTCGATCTCAGCGAGATCGCCGACAATCTGGCGGACCTTTATGGCGCCAGCGCGGAGGATCTGGGCATCGCCTTCCATGCGATGGTGGCACCGGGCATATCCTTCCGCGCCGATCCGATGCAGATCACCCGTCTGCTGTCCAACCTGCTCGACAATGCGTTCAAATATGTGCCGCGTGGCGGCAGCGTGCTGCTCAGCCTGGCGCCGGGGCCGCTGATCATCGTGCAGGATAATGGCCGGGGCATCCCGGCCGACGCGCGCGAACTGGTCTTCGACCGCTATGTCCGGCTCGATCCGTCGCCCGGCAGCGGCCATGGTCTGGGGCTGGCGCTGGCCCGTGCGATTGCCGAACGCCATGGCCTGACCATCCATGTCGAGGATGCCGCGCCCGGCGCCTGCTTCGTCGTGCAGCCGGAGATGGCGGATGATTAGGCTCTTCCTGCCCCTGCTGATGCTGGGCGTCGGTCCGGTCGCGGTGGTCGAGGAGCCGATGCCGACCGATGCGCTGATGCGCACCCTGGCGGAGGGGGATCTGGCGCAGGCGCGCGGCGATCAAGCCGCACTCGCGGCGGCGGCCGACACTCTCAAGCTGCTCGGCGCGCGCCCGGCCGAGGGGCAGGATGACCTGTCCACCCTCTGGTCGCAGCAGGCGCAGGCCGGCGGCGCCGTCCATGCAGGGCCAGTCTATCGCGGTCGCGCGCTCGGCCCCGCCTATCGCCGCGGGTCTCTGGCGGCCGGCGGGCGGGTGACGCTGCGCCAGCTGTTCCTTGCCGGCCAGCGCGCGCAGATTTCGGTGGCACGCGCCACCGGCATGGCCGCATCCCTGTCGGTCCGGGTGCGCAATGCCGATGGCGGCACGCTGTGCGCCAAGCCGGTGGCCGCGCCGCAGGCCGATTGCGCCTGGCTGCCGCTGTTCACCGAACGCTATGCGATCGAGATAGAAAATGGCGGCAGCGCGCCGGCGACCTTCTATCTGGTGATCCGCTGATCTGATCCCAATCACTTGAAAACAGGGCGGAAAAGCCCGATATTAGGCCCTTTTGGGCGCTGCGGCCCACCGCCGCCGCGCCTCGCTTCGTCCATTCTGCACATCCGTTCAGGCGCAAAATGCCGGTCCCGGTGCGTTATTGCCGCAGGTTCGATGAGGAAAGAGGAGAAACGTCATGAACCGTTCGATGCTTCTGACCGCCATCGCCATGGTCGGCATGACCCCGATGGCCGCCATGGCCCAGCCCCAGGCGCGTGGCCCGGCTCCGGGGGAAGGCCCGGTGAGCTATGAGGAACAGCTGGCGTCGGTCGAGGACCAGCTTGTCTATGAAGCGCCGATCGCCGGCGTGGAGAACAACTACTGGTTCAATTATCAGACCGACCTGGCCGAGGCGCGCAAGGAACTGACCAAGGATCTGCGCCATTCCAGCGATGCGGAGGATAATCGCGACGCCTGGGAGGAATATCGCACCGAACTGGCCGATGCCCGTGGTGACTATGCCAAGGAAATGGCCGAGAAGGGCTATCCGGTCGGCGAAGTCCGGGTGCTGGGCAGCAGCGGCCGCTGATCCGCGCGGCGCTGATCCAAATATAGAAAGGGCTGGTCCGGTCATCCGGGCCAGCCCTTTTCGCATTACTGCGTATAGGCCTTGGTCAGGCGATAGAGGAAGGCGCGGCCGTCGAGCAGCGACTTGACCCGGATGCGCTCATTGAGTCCATGGACCCCCTGGCCATCGGGATCGGCGAACATGCCCGACACGCCATAGGTAGGGATGCCCGCCGCATTGGTGAAGCGCCCGTCGGTCGCCCCGGTGGCGAGCCGCGGGATCACCGGCACGCCCGGCCACATCTCCTTGGTCAGCGCCTCGATCGGCGCCATGATCTGCGGCGTCAGCTGCGGCGCCGACGATTTGGGCTGCGGCGGATCGGCCAGCGTCACCTTGACCTTCTCGTCGCCGCCGACCTGCGCCAGCTTCGCGCGCACCGCCTCGACATCCTCGCCCGGAATGATGCGGCAATTGACGTTGGCCGTCACTGACTGGGGCTGGGCATTGGGGGCGTGGCCGCCATTGATCAGCGTCGGGATGCAGGTGGTGCGCAGGGTCGCGTTCCAGCTGGGATTGGCGGCCGAGATCGCGGCATAGTCCGCCTCGGTCGCCTTGCCTGCGCCGACCGCGGCCATGGGCTGCGACAGCTTGGGATAGAGCGGCGCCGATGCACCGAAATAGGCCTTGGCCGCCGGGGTCAGGTTCACCGGGAAATCATAGGCATTCACATTGGCCAGCGCCTGCGCCATCCAGCCGATCGCGTTGAAATGCGGTTCCTGGCGCGAACTGTGGCCGCCCGGCGCGGTCGCGGTAAAGGTGAAGTCCTGATAGACCTTCTCGCCCGCCTGCACGCCATGGCTGACCGGCTTGCCATTTTCGTCCAGCGACCCGCCGCCGCCTTCGTTGAGCGCCCATCCGGCCGCCATCGCATCGGGCTTGTTCTTCAGCAGATATTCGACGCCGTTCAGCGCCTTCTCCGTCTCCTCGCCACAGGTCAGCGCCATCTTGATCGTGCGCTTGGGCTTGTAGCCTTCCTGCTTGAAGCGGATCATGGTGTCGGCAAAGCTCGCCGCCATCGCCTTGTCGTCCGACGTGCCCCGGCCATAGAAATAGCCGCCTTCCTCGATCAGGGTGAAGGGATCGCGGGTCCAGTCGGCGCGCTTGGCCGCGACCACGTCGATATGGGCGAGCAGCAGCAGCGCGGGCAGCTTGGCGTCGGAACCACGCAGCATGGCGGTCAGATTGCCTTCCTTGGGATGGGCCGGATCGACCACGACATCGAGGTCGCCATCGGCATAGCCCGCCGCCTTCAGCCGCGTCGCAATCTGTTCGGCGGCGAGCGTGCAGCTGCCATTGGGCCAGCTCGAATCGGTCTCCACCAGTTCCTTGTAGAGGGTGCGGAAGGCGGCCTCGCCGGCGCGGGCCTGTGTATCGGCCGCGGTGGCGGCGTGCAGCGGGCTGAGGCTGGCGGCCAGCAGCGCGGCGGCGGGCAAGGCGGCAACTAAGCGACGGGATGGCATGGGGCGATGTCCTTGTTCTGATTGTGCGACGCTTGGAAATGCGTCTCCCTGGCCCGGCTGGGCGGCGCGACTGTGCAGAAAGCCGGGGGCGGCGGCAAGGGGATGATTGATGCCCGCTGGCCCTGTTTGGTTGTGCATATCATGCACAATGACTGTGCCTTGGGCTCATATTGTTTCGCCACATGGACAGGCGCATAGAGGGTTTGCCTGAAGCTCCAGCAATGCGCGCCCGATCCGGCGTGGCGGGCCGACGCGTCCGGCTTTCATTCCCCCGACCGGCGTCGCCGCCCTGCCTGGCCCCGCCCGATGATGCTGGATGTGCCGCGTGACGCCTGCCCTGCCTCAAGCGCGCTGGATGGCCGATCGCTACGGCGGCCATGACGCGCTGTTCACGCTCAAGGCCTTTCTCGCGGCGATGCTGGCCTATTATATCGCGCTGCGGATCGGGCTGGACCGGCCCTATTGGGCGATCATTACCGCCTATATCGTCGCCCAGCCGCTCGCCGGCGCGGTGTCGTCAAAGGCGATGTTCCGCCTGCTCGGCACCGTCATCGGCGCGGGCGTGGCGATCGTGCTGGTGCCGTTGCTCGGCAATGCCCCCGAACTTCTCTCGCTCGCGCTGGCGCTGTGGCTTGGGCTCTGCACCTTCGTCGCGCTGCTCGACCGGACGCCGCGCGCCTATACCTTCCTGCTGGCGGGCTATACCGCCGGCATCGTCGCCTTCCCGGCGGTCGAGGCGCAGGCGACGATCTTCACCGCCGCCAGCCTGCGCGCGCAGGAAATCGGCATCGGCATCGCCTCGGCCACGCTCGTGCACAGCCTCGTCTTCCCGCGCACCGTGTCGGCTCGCCTCCAGGCGCGGATCGACGCGATCATGATCGATGCCGAACGCTGGTCGCGCGATTCCCTGCGGGTCGACCATGGCGATGCGGTCGTGACCCGCGACCGCCGGCAATTGGCGACCGATATCCACGAACTGCACCAGCTTGCCACCCATTTGCCGTTCGAAAGCAGCGCGCTGCGGCTGAAGGCCGGGGTGCTGCGCGCACTGGAAACGCAGCTTTGCCTGCTGCTTCCGCTGGCCAGCGCGGTAGAGGATCGCTGTCGCCAGTTGCAGCGCGCCGATGCCTTGCCGCCGGCCGTCCATGTCCTGCTGGACGATGTCGTCGCCTGGCTGGGCGCGCCGGACGGGGAAGGGGTCTTGCCTGAAGCGCTGCGCGCCCGCGCTCGTGCCTGCGAGCCCGATTGTCGCTTGCCCTTCGCCTGGCACGCGGCATTGCAGCTCAGCATGCTCGACCGGCTGGCCGAACTGATCGCCGTCCATGCCATCTGCCGCGAGTTGCAGGCGGCGATGGGGGCCGATCGCATCCCCCTGTCACCGCCTGCGCGGGAAGCGATCCGCAACGCCCGCCGCCGCGTCCTGCACCGCGACTATGGCCTGGCGCTGCGCGGCGCGCTGGCGACCAGCCTCACCGTGCTGATCGGCTGCCTGCTATGGATCCTGTCGGCCTGGCCGGCCGGGGCAGGGGCGGTCGTCATCGCCAGCATCATCTGCGCCCTGTTCAGCAATATGGACGATCCCGCGCCCGCCGCCTGGAAAGTGTGGCAGGGCACCTGCTGCGCGGTGCTGGTGGCCGCGCCCTATGCCTTTGCCATCCTGCCGCGCGTGTCCGACTTCCCGGTGCTGGTCGCGGTGCTGGCGCCGGCCTTCCTGCTGGTCGGCGCGATGATGGTACGGCGGCGGCTGGCGGCGATGGCGATCGGCATGATCCTGTCGCTGCCCGGCCTGATGGGCCTCGATGGCTATTATACCGGGCAATTCGACAGTTTCGCCAATGCCGCCATCGCCCAGATGCTGGGCGCCTTGCTCGCGGTCTGGGCGCTCAAGATGGTCCGCACCGTGGGCGCCGAACAATCCGCGCTGCGCCTATTGCGCGCGGGCTGGCGCGATCTTGCCCTGCGCACCGATCCGCGCCAGCAGCCCGACACGGTCAAATGGATCAACACCATGCTCGACCGTATCGGCTTGCTGACCCCGCGCCTTGCCGAACTGGGCAGCGACACCACCGCGCCCTTGCTCGATATCCTGCGCGACACGCGCGTGGGCATGTCGCTCGACGATCTCCACCGCTTCCGGGTGCGCGCCCATGCCCGCGACGACCGGCTGCTCGATGTCGTGCTGGGGCGGGTGCGCCAGCATTTCGATCGGCTTGGCGCCAGGGGGCAGGGTGACCCCGATCCTGCGCTGGTGCGGGCCATCGATACGGCGCTCGCCACGATCGGCCGGAACGGCGCGGTCGATGATCGGCGGCTGGCGCTGCTGGCGCTCACCAGCCTGCGCCGCAACATCGCGCCCGATATTCCGCTCAGTCCGCGTCGGGATCGCGAAAATTCAGCCGCCGCGTGACGGTATAGTCCAGCACGCCGACCAGCAGATAGCTGATCCACTGCTTGATCAGCGTCAGGCCGGTGCGGCTGGCGCGATAGGTTTCCAGCGAAATCTGCCGGCTCTCGCCCGTCCGCTGGGTGATGAAGCCACGCATCGCCTCGGCAAAGCCGGCATCCTCCACCCGCAGCATCAGCTCCAGGTTGAGGAACAGGCTGCGCATGTCGAAATTGGCCGATCCGATATAGACCGCATCGTCGATCACGATCAGCTTCATGTGCAGCTTGCAGGGCTGATATTCATATATCTCGACCCCGCGTCGCAGCAGTGGGCCATAGAGCAGCCGTGCCGCCGCGATCGTCGCGCCATTGTCCGACAGGGCCGGCAGGATCAGGCGCGCGCCCCTGCGCCGGGCGGCGCGGGCGATCCGCTTCATCATGCCCCGGCCGGGCGAGAAATAGGCCTCGACCATGTCCAGCCGCTGCGCCCGGTCCATGTCATGCTTCACCACCTGCGCCCAGGGGCTCAGCCGCCGTGTCGGCCCGCCGATCAGCCAGCGGAACGGATCGGCCGGATCATGATGCAGCGATGGGTGCCAGTGCCGCACCATCGCGCGCAGCGTGCGGAACCTTTGTCCCTTGCTCGTGACCCAGCGCCATAGCTGGCCATACCAGCGCGCCATCGCCTCGGCCTGCGGCCCTTCCAGCAGCAGCCCCAGGTCGCGCCAGCAATCTTCGGCGGGTATGCCGAAATAGCCATCCTCGACATTGAAGCCGCCGATCATCAGTCTTTTGTCGTCGGCCAGGGCGATCTTCTGATGGTTGCGGATCAGATAGCGGGTCGACCGGCGCGTCCCGAACCGGCCGAAATGGCCGCCCGCCGCGATCAGCGGGGCGAACAGGCTGTCGGGCGTATCGGACGATCCGAAGCCGTCGATCATCAGCGTCACGGCCACGCCGCGCCCCCGCGCCGCCACCAGCCGCTCGCAGATCAGCCGGCCGCTGCCATCGTCGGCGAAGATATAATAATAGAGTTTCAGGCTCGTGCGCGCGCCGTCGATCAGTCTGACCAGCGCATCGCGCAGCGCCGCGCCTTCTTCGATGACGGTCAGTCGGTTGCCGTTCAGCGTGACGCTGATCGGGCTGGTCGGGGCTTCCTGTTGTCGCGACGCCATGGCCCCTTCATGCGCCGCTTTGCCGCGGCGCGCCATGGCTTTATGGGCTTTTCATTGACTCGACAGGCCGCCACTGCTAGGCGCCAAGTTCAAGATTCCCTATTGATTTTTCAGGAGGCCCGATTGGCCCGCGTCACCGTCGAAGATTGCGTCGACAAGGTTACCAACCGTTTCGATCTCGTCCTGCTCGCCGCCCAGCGCGCGCGTGAAATTTCCGGTGGCGCCGAGCTGACGCTTGAGCGTGACCGCGACAAGAATCCGGTCGTCGCCCTGCGCGAAATCGCCGAGGAAACCATTCTGCCCGCCGACCTGCATGATTCGGTCGTTGCGTCGCTGCAGAAGGTCCAGATTGACGATGACGATACGCCCGATGAAATCGGTTCGATCGCCCAGTCGGCGGAGGCCCTGCGCCTGACCGCTGCGGCGCCGCCGCGCAACCAGAATATCGGCGGCGATTACGACGGCTGATTTTCCACTTTCCGGTTTGGAGAGGGAAGGGGTCCGGCCCGCGCAAGCGGGACCGGGCCTCAATGATTCTGGGCACTGGATTCTGTTGCGTTATTTCCAGGCCGTCGCCAGCATCGCGTCGAGCATCTGGGCATAGGACCAGCCATCGGCCCGCGCGGCGATCGCCGACAGGCAATCCTGGTCTGCGCGGCCCGGCCGGCCCGCACCGGTCATGTTCGGCTTCATGTTGAGGTCGAACAGCTTGAACCGGCCGCTGGCATCGGCGCGGCAGTCGATGCGGATCACCGCGCGCGATTCCACCAGCGCCGCCGCCTGCACACAGGCATCCAGCATCGCCAGCACCGGCGCCTCCGTCATCTGTTCCGGGCCGATCGCGACGCTGTTCTGCGTCACCGCGACATCGCCATTATAGGGGGCGACACCGTCTTTCTGGTCGAAGCGCAGCACCGGGCGCAGCGCGAAATGGCGATCGCCCTTTTCGCCTGACGGGCGCGGCGCGGCGGGCGGCAGGACGGTGATGGTCATTTCCTCGCCGTCCAGAAATTCCTCGACCATCAGCAGCGTGCCGAACTTGCCCTCATCGATCAGACTGCGGGCCGCGGCGTTCAGCGCATCACCATCGCGCACCAGCGTCACGCCCTGGCTGCCCCGGCCGCGCACGGGCTTCACGATCAGCGGGAAGGGGATGGCCAGATCGGCCAGAACCTGCCTGACATCGGCCAGCGCATGCACGCCTTCGCTCGGCCGATCAGCCAGCAAAAAGCCGCGCGCCACCGGCAAGCCGGCCTGTTCCAGCATCCGATTGGTGGCGAACTTGTCGTCGAACTTCTGCGTGGCAGCCGGCGTCTGGCCGACGATCGCGACCTGACCCATCACGGCCTCGATCGGATGCCCCTCGAACAGCACGCTATTGGCCCAGATCGTGTCGGCGCCCGCCGCGATCGCGGCTGCTATCCCGTCGGCCGTGTCGGGGAATACCCATTGCATCGCCTGCGCCGGATCGGGCGCGGGCACCGGCGTTACCACCGTGCGGCCCAGCCCCTTCAATGCAAAGCCGATATCGGCCCCACCGTCGGAATAGCCGCCGGGCTTGGCATCCTTGCGCAGCCCGTCGATCACCGGCGGCGGCAGCGCCTGGTAGAGCAGGGCGACCGCCGGCCCGCTCATGCCACCACCTCCGGCAGGCGCCAGTCGATCGCACCGCGCCCCTTGGCCTCCAGAAAGTCATTGGCCTGTGAGAAATGGCGGCAGCCCAGAAAGCCGTTATGCGCCGACAGTGGCGAAGGATGGGCGGCCTTCAGCACCAGATGGCGCCCGGAATCGACGAAGCCGGCCTTGCGCTGGGCATAGGCGCCCCACAGCAGGAACACGACCGGCTCCTCCTTCTGCGCCACCAGCCGGACGATCGCGTCGGTGAATGTCTCCCATCCCTTGCCCTGGTGCGACGCGGCGCGGCCCATCTCGACCGTCAGCACGCTGTTGAGCAGCAGCACGCCCTGCCGCGCCCAATGCTCCAGGAAGCCGTGCCGCGCGCGCGGCAGGCCGAGGTCGCTTTCCAGTTCCTTGTAGATATTGACCAGCGAGGGCGGCGTCCGCACGCCGGGCTGGACCGAAAAGCACAGGCCATGCGCCTGGCCCTCGCCATGATAGGGGTCTTGCCCCAGCACCACCACCTTCACCTGGTCCAGCGGGGTCAGGTCCAGTGCCCGAAAATATTCATTCCCCTTGGGGAAAATGCGCTTGCCCACCGCCTTTTCCGCTTCGATGAACTGTTTCAGGCCCTGCATATGGGGGCTGGCGAACTGGTCACGCAGCGGCGCGCGCCAGCTTTCGTGCAGCTTGATGGTGTCGTTCATGGCCGGCGTGATGAACCCCCGGCATGCCTGCGTCAACCGCGGGAAAAGCCGATCAAATATCTTGCCACCCGACCCATGATGGGCGACAGACGGACCATGCCGTCTCTCCGTCAAATTGGCGCCAGCTGCGCCGCCCTTGGCCTGTTCTTTGCGCCCTTGCCGAGCGCCGATGCCTTCGGTCCGCCGCCCCGGCCACAGGTGCTGCTGACGGCGGAGGCGCATCTCCTGGCCGAATTTGACCGCTTCGCCGCTTTGTCGGACGGCACGGTTGGCGTCGCGGTGCAGGATCTGCAGACCGGCGAGGTCCAGTCGCGCAATGGCGACACGCTCTTCCCCATGGCCAGCGCCTACAAGGTCGCGGTCGCGGGCCGTATCCTCTCGCTGGTCGATGCTGGCAGCCTGAAGCTCGACGACCGGCTCGCGCTCGATCCCGCGCTGGCGAGCGAGGGCGGCATCGCCTGGATGTTCTCGCGCCCCGGCGCGACCCTGCCGGTCAGCCAGTTGCTCGACCTGATGCTGACGCGCAGCGACAATAATGCGACCGACGTGCTGGTCGCCCGCGCCGGCGGGCCGAAGGCGGTCAGCGATTTCGTTGCCGGCCTTGGCATCCATGGCCTGCGCGTCGACAGCGATACCGCGCATCTTCTCTACCGCGCCATGGGCATCAATCCCCAGTCCGGCACCTTCCAGCAGAATGCCGGCGCCGCCCGTCGCGCCGATCCGATGATCCAGCGGCGCGACGTGCGCGACCTGCCGAACATGGACTTCATGCTCGATCCGCGCGACACGGCGACGCCGCTGGCGATGAACCAGCTTCTGGTTGCCTATGAATCGGGCAAGGCATTGAAGCCGGAAAGCACGCAACTGCTCTTCACCATCATGGGCCATTGCCAGACCGGCAAGCTGCGCCTGTCGGGCATGTTGCCGCCCGGCACCCCGGTCGCGCACAAGACCGGGTCGCTCAACGGCGTCGGCAATGATGTCGGCATCATCGGCCTGCCCGATGGCCGCCGCTTCGCCATCACCGTCTTCGTGATGAAGGACAGCCGGGGTCATGTCTCGCGCGACCAGATCATGGCCCAGGCCGCCCGCGCGGCCTATGATTATTTCCTCTTTGCGCCCAAGCGGCGCGTGGCGCTTAACAAGTTGAACGTCCACGTATAAAAGATGGGGCATAACAGAGAGGATGCCCCTTATGACCCAGATCACCCGGTTCCGGGACTTCTGGCCCTATTATCTGCAGGAACATGCCCGGCCCGCGACGCGCGCCATGCATTATGCCGGGACCAGCCTGGTGGTCGGTATCGCGGCCACGGCGGCCATTACGGGTCGATGGTGGCTGGCCGCCGCGCTGCCGGTCGCCGGCTATGGCTTCGCCTGGGTCAGCCATATGCTGATCGAGCGCAATCGCCCCGCCACCTTCCGCTATCCGCTCTGGTCGCTGCGCGCCGATTTCGTGATGCTCCAGCGCTTCCTGACCGGCCATATGCGCCGCGATCTGGCCCGTGCCGGCATCCGCGCCGACGGCACGGTCGATCCGCAGCGTCGCATTCGAGGGTGAGAGTCCGATTGAGGAGGCCAGTTCCAGCCCGCTCCCCCGCCCAGCCACCCGACAGGATGATACTGGGGCGGGTGGTTGGGCGGGGGAACAGGCTCTAGCCACCGCGCAAGCGCTTGATTCCCGCCGCCGCTCTGTCACAAGAGGGGCGCGATGGGGCTCACCGCGACATTCTCCCTGCCGACCGACCGGTCGGCGCTGGCCGCCCGCTGGCAGGCGCTGGAGGCGCGCAGCGATGCGTCCTTCTTCCAGCGCTGGACCTGGGTGGGGGCCTGGCTCGACAGCTATGGCGTGCGGCCCGAACTGCTCGCCGTCACCGATAAAAACGGACAGGATGTCGCGCTGGCGCTGGTCGGCCATGCGATGCGCCCGCGCCTGCTCGGCCCGGTGGCGACGCTCAGCCTCAACCAGTCGGGCGACCCGGCGATCGACCGGCCATATGTCGAATATAATGGCCTGCTCGCCGCGCACGGGCAGGAGGCGGCGGCCGTCGCTGCCGCGATCGACGCCATCGCCCGGCGCCGTGACTGGCGCGTGTTGCGGCTGAGCGGCATCGCCCCGGATTCGCCGCTGCTTGGCCTGCCGGCCCGGCGGAAATTGCGGGTCGATGCCTCGCCCGTCTATCAGGTCGATCTCGACGCCGTGCGCGCCGCCGACGGCGACTATCTTTCGCTGCTCAGCAGCAATACGCGCAGCCAGATCCGCCGCGCGATGAAGGATCATGGCGGGCCGCTGCCCGACGTCACGGTCGGCACGCTGGATGACATCGCCCCCTGGCTGGATGAGATGGCCGGGCTCAACATGGGGCGCCATGCCGACAATGCCTGGGACGATCAGGGCTTTCGCCAGTTCGTCGCGACCATCGCGGCGCGGGGCCTGCCGTCGGGCGCGGTCGAACTGCTGCGTTTCACCGATGCCGGCGGCGTGGTCGGCCTGCTGGTCAATTTCGTGCAGGACGGGCAGGCGATGAACTATCAGTCCGCCTTCGCCCAGCCACGCACCGCCAAGGACAAGCCGGGCCTGCTCTGTCACGCCGCTGCCGTCGGCCATTATGCCGCGCAGGATTTCCGGCTCTATTCGCTGCTCGCCGGCAAGGATCGCTACAGGCAGAGCCTCTCCACGCGCGAGGAAGCGCTGGAATGGTGGCATGTCGAGCGTTTTAGTCCCCGGCTGGAGGCCGAGGCACTGGCGCGCAGGATTCTTAAACGCCCAGCTTCCGCATGACGCGATAGACGAAGCGGCGAATGCCCTGTTGCTCGGGGCGTTTGCTCACCGCGCCGGTCGGCAGGCCGCGCTTGCGCAGCAATGCGTTGAAACTGTGCAGTTCGCCCTCCGCCACGCTGCGTTCGGACCGCCAGGTGATCGACAGGCTGATCGATACGGCTGGGCCATTTTCCACGAAATGCGGCGCCTTGACCGGCACATGCACGGCCTCGCCGGGCGCAAGCGGGAAGGGGGTGCCGCGCGCCTTGAACCCGTCCTGCCAGATCAGGTTGCGATGGCCGCCATTGTGAAATTCCTCGCTCTTGCGCGCCGGCACCAGTTCCTCGTCGCGCGCCGGGAACACGGTCATCACCTTGGTCCCCATGATCTGCAGCAGGATATTATGCTCCGGGTCCATGTGGAACGGGGTGACGCTGCCGGGGGAGGTCAGGAAGATGAACGCCTCGCGGTGCAGCATCGGCCCGGTGCTGCGCGCGACGATCGGCTCCAGCTCCGCCAGCGCCGCGTCCAGCAACGCGCCATAGGCCGGGTCGCGCTCGACATTCTTGAGCACCGCCCAGCTGCCATTGCTCTCGATCGTGCGGATCGTCTCGCCCAGGCTCAGACCATTGGATGGCGTATCCTCCGGCCGCACGCCCAGCGGCAGCTTGCCGAGATTATATTCGACCGCGCTCGCCGGCATCCGCTCGGCCAGCGTCGCGAGCGCATCCAGCGTCAGCAACTCATGCCCGACCAGTTGATGCGTCAGCTTGGTTGGCTGGTCGGGATAGGCGGCGGCAAAGGCGGCGCGCGCGCTGTCCGAAAAATGCGGCGCGTCGGTGGCGGGCGCCATCGGGCTATGCACGGTCATTCCTGTCCTTTCATGCGGCTGGCGATCCGTTCGACCCCGCCGGCCAATGCAAAGGCCGCTGCCCGGCGCAGGCGCGTCGCGCCCTTGCCCTGCAGGGCGATACGATATTGCACGATGCTGCGGCGTTCGGCCCACAGGCTGTCGATCATCGGATGATCGGCGGCGGCGCAACTGTCCATCCAGCCGATCGCCGGATCATCCTGCACCGCGTGCAGATTGGCGATCTCGATCAGCACGCCGGGCGAAAAGCGGCCCATTTCCTCGTCAAAGGCGATCTTGAAGGAGAAGGCGCCGTCGCCATGGCGGAAATTGACCAGCATCGCGATCGCCCGGCCATCCAGGTCGATGCGCAGGAAATGCAGCCGTCCCGCAGCAAAGGCCGCGGCGCAGGCGGCACGGAAGAAGGCGATGTCATCCGGCCTGCTCGCCAGTGCGCTGCCCTCTCGCCCCTTCCACCCGGACGCCTCCAGCGCCAGGAAATCGCCACACCAGCGCGCCAGGTCCGTGCCATCGTCCAGCAATCGCTGCTCGACCGTCCCCAATTCCGCCAGCCGCTTCTGCAGGCGGCGGATTTCCTTGCGCTTCTTGGCGCGGACATGGGTTTCCCAATAGGCGTCGGCCGACAGGTCGGATCGCAGCATTGCCCGGTCAAGGCGATGCACCTCGCGCCGGCCGCGCCCTTGTTCGACGCACAGCGCTTCCAGCGCGGCGGCATTGGCGCCGGCCGCGTCCAGCCCGCGCAGGTGCAGGAAATGGGGCGCCCATTCGGCCGCGTCCAGTTGCGCCAGCAGGCTGCGCCACGCCGCCATCTCCTGGCCGCGCCGGATCAGCGGCGCGCCGAAGAAACAATGGTCGTGCATCCAGTTGGCGATGCAGCCGATCGGCAAGCGGCCATGGCGGGCCTGCACCGTCACCGGCAACAGGCCGATCAACTCGCCATCCGCCTGCGCCTCGATCAGGCGCACGTCGCTATGGCTGGTCGGGCCATTGCCGGCCAGATGGTCGATCGCCGCCGCCAGCAGGTCGGGCGCGTAGAAGGCATTGGGTTCGGCCGCATCCGCCGCCAGCGCCGCCCAGCGCGCGCGCGGGTCCGTCAGCGGCAGGCTGTCGGATGGAAAGGGGGGAGATGGGTGCGCTGCCATGTCCATCGCCTCGCCTTAGCCGGGAAAGATTAGGGAATGCCTAAGTATTCCGCCGCATGGAAGCCTGTATCGAACGGCTTATGAGGGAAAGGGCTTTACATCGCGCGTCGGATTGTCTGTGAACGGCCATGGCTCTGGCGGCGACGCGCCTGCCGGCCCGATCAAGGAGGATGACGCTTTGACGATCCTGGTAACCGGCGCGGCCGGCTTCATCGGCATGGCGGTGGCCGACCGGCTGCTGGCCGATGGGCGCGCCGTGATCGGCATCGACAATCTCAACGACTATTATCAGGTCTCGCTCAAGCGCGACCGGATCGCGGCGCTCGAACAGCGCCATGGCAAGCTGTTCACCTTCGCCGAACTGGACTTTGCCGACATGCCGGCGCTTCAGGCGCTGCTCGCCGATCATCCGATCGAGGCGATCGTCCATCTCGGCGCCCAGGCCGGCGTGCGCTATTCGCTGATCAACCCCCATGCCTATGTCCGCTCCAACCTCGCCGGCCATGTGAACATGCTCGAACTGGCGCGGGAACGGCGGGTGCGTCATCTGGTCTACGCCTCTTCCTCGTCCGTCTATGGCGGCAATGAGGTGCTGCCCTTCCGGGTGGAGGATCGCACCGATCATCCGGTCTCCCTCTATGCCGCGACCAAGCGGGCGGACGAGCTGATGAGCGAGACCTATGCCCATCTGTTCCGCGTGCCGATGACGGGACTGCGCTTCTTCACCGTCTATGGTCCCTGGGGCCGGCCCGACATGGCGATGTGGATCTTCACCCAGAAGATCCTCGCCGGCGAGCCGATCCCGGTCTTCAACCATGGCCGGATGCAGCGCGACTTCACCTATATCGACGACATCGTCGCCGGGGTGATCGGCTGCCTTGATTCCCCGCCGGGCGACGACGGCGCGCTCAAGGCGGGCGGCAGCCGGGCGCCGCATCGGCTCTACAATATCGGCAATAACCGGCCCGAGGAACTGATGCACCTGATCGCCGTGCTGGAGGAGGCTGTGGGGCGCAAGGCACAACTCGACTTCCAGCCGATGCAGCCGGGCGACGTGCCGGCGACCTTCGCCGACATCAGTGCGATTGCCCAGGATATCGGCTTTGCGCCCACCACCGGGATCGAGTCGGGCGTACCCCGATTCGTCAGCTGGTATCGCGACTATCATGGCCGATGACTATTTCGGCATGTGTCGAAAGGCGGAAAAGTTCCTCAACTCGCCTCTGATTTGGGGCGTCTCATCGGAAATTTTCGGTAAATTCGCCCGACGCGCAATGCTGCGAGCCTTTTTTGCACTTGCGAAACGCATTGCCATAAGTGCCTGAAACGGCGTAGACAGTTGCCGGGTGCTGATTGAGAAATCGGCTTGGGGTCGCGGAACAAGGGATGGACGTTGCGCTGGTCAAGGCGCATCGACACCGCGGGCGTCAGTCGGAACATATCGGCGACGATGCGCGGAAAAAAGGGCAAGAAGCGTGTCGACAGTTTCGAAGATCGTACCGTTCGGCTCGGGTGTACATATTGTGGAGACAGCGTGCAGCAGTCTCGCCCTGGCAGCCAGGGGGCTCAATACACTCGAAGCCAAATTTTCCGACCGGGAATTTTCCGCTGCCTTTCTGCGGCTCGTCGGAATCATCATCAATGTCCGTGGACGCGTGATCGTTACCGGTATCGGCAAGAGCGGCATCGTCGCGCGCAAGATGACGGCGACGCTGACCTCCACCGGCACGCCGGCGCTGTTCCTGCATCCGGCTGATGCCGGCCATGGCGATCTGGGCATGGTGACCCCGGACGATGTGGTGCTGATGCTGTCCCATTCGGGTGAATCCACCGAACTCGGGCCGATCATCCATTATTGCAAGCGCTTCGGCGTCCCGCTGCTGGCGATGACGGCGCAGGCGCAGAGCACCGTGGCCGAGGCTGCCGATGTCTGCATGCTGATGCCGGCGGTGCGTGAAGCCTGCCCCAATATGCTGGCGCCCACCACATCGACCACCTTGCAGATGGCCTTTGGTGACGCACTGGCGATGTCGCTAATGGAAATGCGCGGCTTTTCGGCCGACGATTTCTACAAATTCCACCCCAATGGCCGTCTCGGGGCGCAGCTCGTCAAGGTGCGCGAACTGATGTCGGCGGGCAGCGACGTGCCGCGGGTGTGTGAGGATTCCTCGCTGCTCGACGCCACGATCGAGATGACCCGTGCGCGTCTTGGCGGCACGGCCATCGTCGACCAGGGTGGCCAGCTGATCGGCGCCTTCACCGATGGCGATCTGCGCCGGGCCGTGACCGGCAAGCAGAATCTGACCGATGCGGTCGGCCGTTTCATGACCGTGACGCCGCAGTCGATCGGTCCCGACGAACTGGCGTCAGAAGCGCTGCGCATCATGCACGATCGCAACATCACCCTGCTGTTCGTGTGCGAGGATGGCGATCTGGTCGGCGCGCTTCACATGCATGATCTGCTGCACGCCGGGGTCGCCTGACCATATTGGTGGTCATTCCGGCGCGGGCGGGGTCGTCCCGCCTGCCGCGCAAGCCGCTGCGCCTCATTGCGGGGCGCAGCCTGCTGCATCGCACGATCGCCATGGCGCGCGCGGCGATCGGCGTGCGCGCCGGCGTCGCTCTGGTCGTCGCCACCGATGATGACGAGATTGCGGCCCATGCGCAGGCCGCCGGCTGCGACGCGGTGATGACCGACAGCGCGATCGCCACCGGCTCGGGCCGCGCGCTCGCTGCCGCCCGCGCGCAGGTCACGCAGCCCGACTTCGTCGTCAATCTCCAGGGGGATTCCCCCTTCCAGCCCAAGGGAGCGCTGGGCGCGGTGATCGAGGCGCTGGATGCCGGCGCGCAGGTCGCGACCCCGGTGATCGGGCTCGACTGGGCCGCGCTCGATGCGCTGCGCGAGCATAAGCAACGCTCGCCCTTCAGCGGCACGACCTGCGCCCGCGGTGCGGATGGCCGGGCGCTCTGGTTCTCCAAGACGATCATTCCCGCCATCCGCGATGAGGACAGGCTGCGCGCAGCCGGTCCCATATCCCCCGTCTGGCGTCATGTCGGCCTTTATGGCTATGCCTATGACGCACTTGTCCGGTTCGAGGCATCGCCGCCCACGGCGCTCGAAAATCTGGAAGGGCTCGAGCAGTTGCGGCTGCTGGAACTGGGCATCGATATCATGACCGTCCCGGTTGATCCGCCCGTTTTCGACAGCAGCGGCATCGATACCGAGGCCGACATCCAGCGGGTCGAGGCGCTGATTGCCGCCCATGGAGACCCGACGCCGGCCCTGTCATGAGCCGGCGCATCTTCGTCATCCGCCACGGCAACACCTTCGCCTCCAGCGCCGATGCGCGCCGGGTCGGGGCCGGCACCGACATTCCGCTGGTCGACAGCGGCATGGCCCAGGCGCAGCGTCTCGCCAGCTATTTCGCGGCCCGGTCGCTGGGCACCGTGCGCCTCTACAGCGGCCCGTTGCAGCGCGCGCGCCAGACCGCAGCGCCGATCGCGGCCGCGCTCGACCATCCGGTCGACGCCATCCTGCCCTGGCTCGACGAGATCGACCATGGCCCGGACGAGGGGCAGCCGGAGGCGGCCGTCGTGGCGCGTCTAGGCGAAGCGGCGATCGCCGCCTGGGACCGGGATGGCATCGTGCCCGATGGCTGGAGCGTCGACGCCCCCGCGCGCATCGCTGCCTGGCGCACCTGGTTCGCCGCAGAAGGGGAGGGGACGGAAATGCTGGTCACCAGCAACGGCGCCGCCCGCTTCGCCCTGCTGGCGCTGGGCCTCGCCCATGGCCAGCTCAAGCTGCGCACTGGGGGCTTTGGCGAACTGGTTGTCGATGCGCCGGGTCAGGTGCGGCTGCTGCGCTGGGACGAGCGCCCCTAGGGATTATTCCCGGCCGATCTCCGCAAAGCCCGCGATTGGCGCTCGCTCTCGTTCGGGCCATTCTGTCCCCGCGCAGAATGTTCGAAAGGGGAAGGCGCTTGGCCATGCAGACCGGATATCATCGCAAGATCGCCTGGCTCGCAGGCCTGGCCGCCATGGCGCCGCTGCCGGCGATCGCGCAGGATGCGGGATCGCCGGCAGCGCCTGCCATCACCTCCGGCCCACCGCCGGCGGGCGGCAGCGACCAGGATCTGGCGCTGCAATTGTCCAACCCGGTCGCCTCGCTGATCAGCGTGCCGTTCCAGGAAAATCTCGACTTCGGCGCCGGGGATGACGGCATCAAGTCGACGCTCAACATCCAGCCGGTGGTGCCGATCAGCGTCGGCAAGGACTGGAACATGATCGTGCGCACCATCGTGCCGGTCGTCGCGCAGAATAGCTATCAGGGACCGGGCACGGATGCCTTCGGCCTTGGCGATATCACCCAGAGCTTCTTCTTCTCGCCCAAGGAGAATAAGGGCATCATCTGGGGCGTGGGGCCCGCCATCCTCTATCCCTCGGCAACCGATCGCTATCTGGGCGGGGACAAGTGGGGCGCCGGCCCGACCGTCGTGCTGCTCAAGCAGATGGGCCAGAACACGGTCGGTTTCCTCGGCAACCATATCTGGTCGATCGCCGGCAAGGACGACCGTTCCGACGTCAGCGCCAGCTTCATGCAGCCCTTCTTCAGCCACACCACGTCCCACGCCACCACCTATGGCATCAATGCCGAAGCGGCCTATGACTGGAAGGGCAAGGACTGGCTGATCCCGGTCAATCTCACCGTCACGCAACTGACCAAGGTCGGCGATCAGGCGGTGCAGGTGGGCCTTGGCGGCAAATATTATGCCGTCTCGCCCGACGGCGGCCCCGAATGGGGCATTCGCATGATCTTCACCCTGCTGTTCCCGAAGAAATAGCGGGCTTCCCAGCCGGCTAAGCCGAGGGCCAGCGTCCCTGGAGCGGAGCAAACAACATTCGGAGCCATGAGACGACTACCCCGGATATGGGACGGCCGCGACATGATGCCAGCTGAATGGGCACGATGGGTGGTTAGCGGAATGGTATCTGTGGTCGCCCCATCGGATGCAAGCGGTAAATTAGGGCATGTTGGCACGTAGTCGGATCCGGTCATCTGTCCGGCCTTGATGAGCAGCGCCATATGCTGCGAGCCAGTATGGGAGTTCACGGACCGGATCCATTTCAGGTTTACGCGCTTGGCTAGTGCCCTGCTATTCTCTGGTTCTTCCGCCCCGTCTCGCCGACTGTTGTGCCATACCCTTCTTCGACCGCCTACGTCCCCGACGCCTCGGACCGCTGCTTTGACATACGCCGCGACCGCTGCCGGAGCTCTGTAACCTTCGTTCTTTGCGAGCAACGCCCAGACCATGCGCGCCATCTTGTTGGCGAGCGCGACCGAGACGAGCATGCGCGGCTTGCGCGCAAGCATCCGCTCCAGCCACGAGCCGGCCGGCGCGCCGAACCGGTAGGCCTGTCGCACTATCGAGCTGACGCCGATGATTAGCAGCCGTCTGATCGTGCGCTCATCCATCTTCGATATGCTGCCGAGCCGTTGTTTGCCGCCGGTCGAGTGCTGATGCGGCGCGAGGCCAAGCCAAGCGGCGAAGTCGCGGCCATTGCGGAAGGTCTCGATCGGCGGTGCTAGCGCGATGATGGCCGTCGCAGCGATGGGGCCGGTCCCCGGGATGGTCATCAGTAGGCGTGCCGCTTCATCCTCCTTGCCACGCCGTGCGATCTCGCGGTCGAGCACAGATATCTGTCTGTCGAGCCCGGCCAACATGTCGACCATGAGCTTGAACATAGGCCGCGCCGCTTCCGGTAGGGGCGAGGCCATCTCATCATCTTCCAGAAGGTTAACCAGCATCGTCATATGCGCGGTGCCGCGCGGCGCGACCCCGCTATACTCCGCCAGATGTCTGCGGATCGCGTTGATCAGCTGGGTGCGCTGACGCACCGCCAGGTCTCGCGTGCGGAACACGAGCCCTGCGGCCTGCTGGAGCTCGCTCTTCACCGCCACGAAGCGCATGCCAGGGCGCTGCGCGGCCTCGCAGATCGCTTCAGCATCGATCGCGTCGTGCTTGTTCCGCTTCACGAACGGCTTGACGTAGGCTGGTGGGATTAAGCGTACCTTATGCCCCATTGTCTGCCGCTGGCGCGCCCAGTGATAGGCGCCACCGCACGCCTCGAGCGCTACCATGCAGGCTGGCTAACCGGCGAAGAAGTCGAGCAGTTTGCCTCTCGTCCGCAATCCACGGTGGGTTCAACGGGTGGCGGCAACACATGCTTGGAAACGCTCTGCGGGCGTTTGATATTCGAGCGTTTTCCTTGGCCGTTCGTTGAGTTGCCGTGCAACGGCACTCAGCTTGGCCTGGCTGTATAGCGACAGATCGGTTCCTCTGGGGAAATACTGTCGCAGCAG
>NZ_JBSXOQ010000027.1:0-3966 GCF_056859495.1 Sphingobium sp. L-44
TGGGAACATCCCCTTTTTGAGCAGGCTTGCCGCCGTCCGGTGTGCTTTCAGGTGGGTCGCATCTATCATCAACTGGTCGGGCTTGCCGCCCTTCGCCGCGAGGGCCGCGAAGATCTTGTTGAACACGCCGAGCCGGCTCCATCGGATGAAGCGGTTGTAGATCGTCTTCGGCGGGCCATAATCGGCAGGCGCATCGCGCCACCGCAGGCCGTTCCTGATCACGAACATGATCCCGCTGATGATCCGACGGTCGTCCACCCGTGGCACCCCGTGCCATAGCGCAAAATATCGCTCGATCCGGCGCATCTGCGCCTGCGACAACCAGAGCAGCTCACTCATGACGACGTCTCCTCACGCCGTCATTGAATCAATCCTTCCCTATCACCGCAAGCGATTTAATAGGTCCTGAGCCTAGATTTTGGACCAGCGAATATTGGCGAACGAGGGGACTTGTACGAACCCGCTGTGCGGGAGTGACGCCTGGCCCCACGTCGGCCATCGATCTGATGCCGCACCATGATTTAGCCCCGCTAAGGGTCGGCAGACCATCGTGACTCCTTTCAAACAACGAGTCGAACGATGATCGAGATTATTTCCGACCTTCCAGTCAGTTCGTTGCGTCAGCGCATGATCGACGAGATGAACATGAGCCGGTTCGCGCGTAAGACCCAGAGTAAGCATCCGGTGAGAGCCGCAGGCGCTCAAGCAGTTTTGCGGTTTGGCCAAAGGAACGGTGCAGAACCGAGAATGAAACCTAGAAACGCGGCCTGGAGTGGTAATGCGACTTTGAAGCCGGGAATGCCAAGCACGAAGAATCCGTAAAAATTGCAGCGACGTCGGAGATCATAATCGCTACGGCAAGCGCCAGACCAACCCGAAGTTTGCCGAGCAGCAGCAGGCCTATAGTGGCCAGGTCGAGGAAGAGCAGCGCAGACCAGAATGCTTCCAACAGGGCCGGAGCCCAGTTGTAGGGCCGCGCGCCGTAGCTGAGAAAATCCCTGCCATGATTGAAAGCGCCAACGGCAAAGCATGCGACGTAGGCGCCAAGTACGGCTCTTTGCGTCAAGGAGTGCTTTCGAATGGTTTGGCTCAATGTTTCCAGTTCCATGGCAGCAGTTCGTCGATCCGGTTGACCGGATGCTCTGCGATGCGCGCAAGGACATCGGCCAGCCAGGCCTGCGGATCGACATCGTTAAGACGGGCGGTCTGGATCAGCGAGTAAAGCACGGCGGCGCGCTGTCCACCGCGATCGGAGCCGCAGAACAGTCAGGCCTTGCGCCCGAGGGGCACGCAGCGCAGCGCCCGTTCGGCCGCGTTGTTCGTGAGGCAGATCCGGCCATCGCCCAAGAACCGGGTGAAGGCATCCCAGCGCCGGAGCATGTAGTTTATCGCTTTGGCCAGATCGTGGCTGCGCGACAGCTTCGCTAGTTGGGCGGTGAGCCAGGCGTGCAGGTCCGTCATCAGCGGCGCGCTGAGTTCCTTCCGGACGGCGACACGCTCTTCGGGCACCTTGCCGTTGATGGCACGCTCGATCTCGAACAGGGCATCGAGGCGCTGCACGGCTTCCAGCGCGATCGGATAGATCATGCCGGTGCGCTCACCGCGGCTCTTCCTGCGCGCGGCATCCTCGACGTCGGCCAGTTCGAAGAACTTGCGCGGCGCGTGTGCGAAGCAGCCCGCTTCGATCACGGGTGCAGGCTGACGGTCGGGTGCGTAGAGCTCGTTATAGCCGCCATAGGCATCGGCCTGCAGAATCCCTGCCCAGGACGCCAGGTGCGCCCGAGGATTCTCGCTGCGCCGGTCGCGGGAATAGTGGAACAGGGCTGCGGGCGGGTCGCTGCCGGCGAAGGGCCGGTCATCGCGAACGTAGACCCACAAGCGCGCGGTATCAGTCTTACCCGTTGCCAGGATCGGCACGGTCGTATCGTCGCCGTGCAAGCGTCGGGCCGCAAGCACGTGAGCTTCGATCCGTCGATAGAGCGGCATCAGGGCGAAGGCCGCCGCGCCCACCTAGTCGGCCAGCGTCGAGGTGCTGAGCGCAACGCCTTCGCGGACGAAGCGCTCGGACTGGCGGTTGAGGGGCTGATGCTGGCCATACTTCTCGAACAGCAGCATGGCGAGGAAGCTGGGGCCGGCCCATCCGCGCGGCACGACATGGAACGGCGCCGGGGGCTGTGTGATCGTCTCGCAATCCCGGCACGAAAACTTCTCGCGGACCGTCTGGATCACCTTCCACTGGCGCGGGATCACCTCGAGAGTCTCGGTCACGTCCTCGCCCAGCTTCGACAGACGCGCGCCGCCGCAAGCCGGGCACGAACATGGCGCAGGAATGACGACGCGCTCGCGCCGGAGATGCTCAGGGAACGGCTTGCGGCTCGGCCGCTTGCGCGCAAAGACTGCAACATCGGCTGTCTTGGTCGCAGTGATTTTGGCGGCCAGGTCATCCTCGCAGGCATCGGCCTCGAGATCTTCCAACTGCAGCTCAAGTGGGTCGAGCAGGCGACGACTGCGCTCGGCACTGGCACCATATTGCTCGCGGCGCAGCTTGGCGATCTGCAGCTTGAGGTGGGCGATCATCGCCTCGGTCGCGCTCTCGCGGGCTCTGACATTGGCGAGGCGCGCTTCGGCATTGTCGGCGCGTTCAAGCGCGGCGGACAGCAACGCCTTGAGCGCTTCGACGTCGTCCGGGAGTGGCGATGCGGCCGTGTCCATGACGGGCATGGAATCTCAGATCGGCGCAGCGTTGAAGCCAAAAATGCCCCGGGGAAGCGAAGAAAGTGGCCGGTCTATCCGGCGCTCTCCGGGCGCCAGAAATACTGCGGGTTACGCCAGTCAATCCCCTCCAGCAGGCAGGACAATTGCGCGTTGTTCAGCGAGACGATCCCGTCCTTCGCCGATGGCCACACGAAGCGTCCCTTCTCGAGCCGCTTGGAATAGAGGGAGATACCGATCCCGTCGTGCCAAATGATCTTGATCAGCGATCCGGTCCGTCCGCGAAACACGAACAGGTCGCCTCCGTGCGGATCGCGCTTCAGACCCTGCTGGACTTGCAAGGCCAGCCCCTGCATCCCCTTGCGCATGTCCGTGTGCCCCATGGCGATCCATACCCGCGCGCCCGCTGGGATCACCGCAGCACCTTCAAGGTCGCGCTGACCAGTACGGCGGGCGCTCCGGCCGAAATGCGAACGAGCCGGCCTTCGCCCAGTTCGACGGTGATCACGGCACACCGATCACAGCCGTCCGACTTCTCTTCCTTGGCGAGGATCGCCTGGGCAAAGGTTGCCTCCATCATCGGAATGGGTGCCCCTTCGGCTTGTTCGCGTCGCAGATTCCGCCGCCAAGTGTAGATCAGGCTGGTCGATACGTCCCGCCGCCGGGCCACGTCCGCGACACATGCCCCCGGCGCGAAGGCTTCAGTCAGGATCTGGAACCGCTCCTCATCCCGCCATCGACGCCGCCGCTCCGGCCCCGTCATCACCGTGATCTGCCCCATGCTGCGCTCCTAAGCTCGCTCATACGAGCGGACAGTCTCCCGACCAACAACGCGTCGCAGATACGTCCAGTGGCCATTGTGTTGCGCAGGTGGCGACCAAATATCTGCAACACTTACCACAGCGTATCCGGCGCTTGGTCGTCCCGAAGCTGATATCCCCATAGCGCCTCTCTCGACGATCCGCGGGTCGTACATGTCAGGGTTTACGTACGCCTGCCCGCGCCCGAAACCCTTCGACATTCTGCTCGGTCTGGTTCTGAGCGCAAAGTTCAAGAAAGCAGACGCTCGCGCCGTACAGTTCGACCGCAGTTTGTTGGCCATTACGCCTCCCCATTGTTAGCGTCCGCGCTCGTGGTGTAATTTCCGGTGTAGATTGAGGTGATCGCATGGGGTTGGGCATGCCCAACCCCATGCGATTTCGAACTCGGTGGCCACCGGGCTCATCGGTAAGGTGGAGTTACCACACGTCACAC
>NZ_JBSXOQ010000028.1:0-2954 GCF_056859495.1 Sphingobium sp. L-44
ATCGTTCATGGCGGGTGTGGCCCGTGGCTTTTTCTGTCCCGGAGAAGGGATGGTTTAGACACCCAATTTCCTACTTCAGAACAGAACCTTACGCTACTCCCGCCAACCCTCCTGACCGCCCCGGTGAATAGGAGAGGCTAGAGTTTCCGGTGCTTTTTTCATCAGAGGATCACGGCTGATTTTCAACTTCTGCTCCTCTGGAGGGGGAGTAATGTCAACTTCTGCTCCGATCCCTATTTATCGGCGATTCAGATGAACCTTCATCGCGTCGAGAAGATTCCTAGCCGAAGCCCAGAGCATGATATCTGCGCTAAATCTGCGACACCTTGCTTATCGCTCGCTCGTGCTTCAAAGTTTTGCGTCACAGTCGGACGTCCCAAGGATTGGTCATGTCCGTCACGGTTTTGGACGTTGGGGGGATTATTGGTGACCGAGATAATTGCGCTTGCGATTCATGACCTGAATCGTAGCGATGCTGGCTATTCTGTCGCGCTCTCCAAGAAGTTGCTTGACGTGACCGACACGACGCTTCGTGTCATCTCCACGGTCTATGAACTTTACAACAGCCGGACTTCCAAGTCTCACGGTCGGTTCACAACGGCAGAAGGTTCTCCCACCGAGGGGCAAATCCGTGCCTATGTTGAGGCCAAGGAGAAGGACTTCCTCGGTCTTACCGGCAAGATGATGGACAATCTGGCGCGGGAAGCGGGAAAGAAATCTGCTTCAGTCGGCGGGCATGTGTTTTTTGCTCACTTCCGACGGGATGGTTCAGATTTCATGCTCGTCACGGTGGTCACCGACAAGCTGAGCGCGGCCCTGACCAAAAATCATGGAATGGAGGACGTCGAGCACCTCGATCTCGATGGTTTCCGCTTCGCCGGCCGCATTAATCTTACCGCTTGGGCGGACAAGCAGGACCGCTACCTGAGCTTCTTGAAAGGCAAGGGTTCGATATCCGATTATTTTCGTGATTTCCTTGGCTGCGATTCGGCGGTTCTGGAGCGTAAGGACACTCAGAGCCTCGTGGATGCACTGAAGGAATTTACGCTTACTGAAAAGATGGTCGACACCGAGGCGACGGCGTTCCTGTCCGATGCCTTAGATTATCTTGGCAAGGCGAATAAGGCAAAGGAGCCGGTGGATTTCGAAGCTATGGCAAATCGCCTGATGCCGAAGGAACCCGGCAGGCTATCGAAATTTCTGGCCAATACCGATCGCCAGCTGAATGAAGGCTATGTTCCGAACGCCAGCGCATTGAAAGCCCTCGTGAAAGTGACCGCCAAAACGAAGATGTGGTCGGTCGAATTCACGCGTGAAGCAATCGACCAGAGCAAAGTCGTGTTCGACAAGGACAAGAAATCCCTTACGTTGATGGATGTGCCAGACGAGCTGATCAATCAGATGCGCGCCGAAGGGATGATCAGTGATTGATGTTACGTTTGCCGATCTTGTCGAGATATACCGCGCTACGCGGTTCGATGATGAGAACGGCGACGTTCTGACGATCAAGAGCGACCATATGGTGGCAGTTTTAACCGCCATCATGGAGATCGATACGCATTACAACGATGCCCAGATTTCGGTCGAGGACGGCTATGATCTGGCCGTCGGGGCAGAAGTGCCGGTAACGATTGGTCGGCCCAATGTGGCGAAGATGGGCCTGTTGGTTTCCACTTTGGATGATCTGTTCAAGGCGCCTGGCGCCATGCTCGCGGAGCCTCAGCGGTATTACATCAAGAAAGAGCATTACGCGTCGGGTGATAACCCTGTCCCGCCAAAACTGCTTGCGTATCGTGCAGTCTTGGACGTGCTCAAGATACTTCGCGATAGCGCGTCGCTGGTTGATGAAACGATGCGTCAGCTGATTTTCATCGGCAAAGAGAAGGTCGTCGTGCCGATCCAGTTTGGTTCAATGGACCTTCGCGGCGACGTGGTGGGTCAGGCTGCGCGGCTGACGAAGCTGTTCGCGGACGAATTGCACTTGGATGAGAAGCGGACGATTCTTCAGACCACCCTCATCGAAATGGTGCGTTCGCTACGCGACAAGGATCGGTTCGGTTTCCTAATCCGGAATCTAGATCGCCTCGCGAATGAGGTGGAGAAGGGATACCGACTCTTCACCTCGAGCTTCTCGTACTCGAAGATCCGCAATGAGGTTGAAACGGCGCGACTGGATTTCGTGGGCAAGATCCACAAGACCATCGTAGATATCCAAGGCCAGCTCCTTGGCATTCCTGTCGCAACGATCGTCGTGGTTTCCCAACTCAAGAAGGTGCCGGCATCGTGCGGCCTCGAGTTCTGGACGAACCTTGGCGTGCTTATAGGAGCAATCGTCTTCGCGGTGATGTTGGGGATTGCCGGGCTGAACCAGTGGAAGACGCTCAATGTTATCGCGACAGAGGTGAAGCGGCAAAGCACCCGCCTCAGCGACGACTTTGCCATGATCGCCGATCAATTCTCTGATGTGTTCGATGACCTCCACGCCCGCATCAAGTGGCACCGCGCTGCTCTTCTTGTCGTTGGCGGCGTTCTGTCGCTCGGCGTGATTATAACGGCAGTCGCAGTCTGGAGGCTTTTGCCGGCCAACGGTTGGCAATGCCTCTGAAGGGATGCTGCATGGATTTCCAGCCGCGATCTTCGTCGGAAATCAAGATCGCATCGTAGAGGAATGCATGAGCAATTATCGGGCGGCACTCACGGATAGAGAAGAAGCTTTGGTTCCCCGGATGGTCCGCGGATAAGCGGCATCAGAAAACTTCTGTCTAAAGTGCAGCCTGATTCCAAAGGATCTGTAATCCCCATAAAATGAGGGTAAGCTAGGTTTCGTGGACAAAGGGTATCCATTGCAGGGCTGAGACGAGATTGACGAAGCCGAGGTAGGACTCTTTGGTTTTGTCGTATCGAGTTGCGATACGCCGCCAGTTCTTGAGTTTGTTGAAGAGGCGTTCGACAAG